>DATDHL010000033.1:0-8559 GCA_036521575.1 Edaphobacter sp.
CGAGTCCGTCGGTCACCGCTGCCTCGCCCGCGGTCTCAGCGACCTCGCCGCCATGGGAGCCACCCCGCTAGCCGCCTTCCTCTCCCTCGCTCTCCCCGCAAAGATGCTCGCAGAAAAATCCGGCCGCCTCTGGATCGACGGATTCCTAACTGGTCTTCGCGAACTCAGCGAGCACCACAACGTCCCCCTCGCAGGCGGCGACACCTCCGAATCACCCTCCGGATTCATCCTCGCCGACATCATCCTCATCGGCTCCGCACCCCGCGGTGAAGCACTCCGCCGCTCCACAGCCCGCCCCGGCGACGCCCTCTACATCACCGGCCAACTCGGCGGAGCAGCCGCCGAACTCGCCACCATCCTCTCCCGCAAAAGAAGAGCCCCACTCCCCACCACAACCGAAGACCACCCGCACCTCTTCCCCGAACCCCGCATCGACACCGGCGAAGCACTCCTCCGTCGAAATCTAGCCACTGCCTGCATCGATATCAGCGACGGCCTCTCCACCGACCTCGCCCACCTCTGCCGATCCTCCTCCGTCACCGCCGAGATCGAACAAGCCGCAATCCCCATCCATCCCCTCGCCCGCAGGCTCACCACCGCCGCAACCTACAAAGCCGCACTCCACGGAGGCGAAGACTACGAACTCCTCTTCACCGCCGCACCCAAACTTCGCATGCCCAGCTCACTAGCCGGAGTCCCCATCACCCGCATCGGCACCATCAAACCCAAACACCCCCGTAAACCGCTCATCACCCTCATCACCCCCAACGAAACCCACACCCCACTCGACCCCGCCGGATGGGAACACTTCACCAACCACTAGCAGATACCTGATACCCGACACCTGATATCTAAATCTGACACCCGCCTCATCCTGCTAGCATCGAACCGTCAGACACATGCGCGACTCCACAAAAATTATCCGTTCCACCCTCACCCGCACCGTAGCCGGAGACCCCATCCATCCCGGCCCAGTCTTCGCCGCCCCGTACCACACCCCCGGCGACCCAACCGACACTCCCTACACCTACGCCCGTTCGCACAACCCCACCTGGACGCACCTCGAAAAGGCCATCGCCCAAATGGAGTCCGGCCCCGGCTACCGAGCGAATGCGCTCGTCTTCGCCTCTGGCATGGCAGCCTGCACCGCGGTCTTCGGAGCCATCCTCCGCCCCGGCGACGTCGTCGTCCTCCCCTCCAACGCCTACTACGCTGCCCGAGTCCTCGCGCAAGAGTACTTCGCCAAAATGGGCGTCACCCTCCGCCTCGCGCCCACCGCAAACAACGCCCAGGCCGAACACCTCAAGGGCGCCAAGCTCCTCTGGCTCGAATCCCCCAGCAACCCCACCATGGAGATCTGCGACATCGCCGTCCTCTGTGAAGCCGCACACAAAGCAGGCGCCCTTGTAGCCGTCGATAACACCACACCCACTCCACTCGGCCAACTCCCTCTCGCCCTCGGTGCCGACTTCTCTGTCGCCTCGGACACCAAAGCCATGACCGGCCACAGCGACCTCCTCCTCGGCCACGTCGCCACCCGCGACCTCGAACTCCGCGCAAAAATCGACCAGTGGCGCACTCTCACCGGAGGCGTCCTCGGCCCCATGGAAGCCTGGCTGGCCCTACGCTCCATCGCCACCCTCCCCTTGCGTCTCGAACGAGCATGCGAAAACGCCCAGCGCATCGCCGAATTCCTCACTACCCGCTCCGAAGTGGAAACCGTCCTGTATCCCGGCCTGCCCAACCACCCCGGCCACGCCAGCGCCGCGAAACAGATGCGCTACTTCGGCCCCGTCCTGAGCTTCATCCTCCGCGACAAAGCCGCCGCCGAAGCCTTCCTCAGCAAATCAAAACTCCTCACCGAAGCCACCAGCTTCGGCGGCGTCACCTCCACCGCCGAACGCCGCGCCCGCTGGGGCGGAGACGCCATCGCCGAAGGCTTCATCCGCATGAGCGCAGGCTGCGAAGATATCGAAGACCTCATCGAAGACATCTCCCAAGCCCTGGACTCAATCCATCTATGATCGCCACGCCGTATTGGATAACCGATCAACTAGCGATAGTCCTCCGACCCCGAGGCGACGATTGGCTCGACGACGAGATGCTGGCCCTCCGTGAAGCAGGCATCGACATCGTCGTTTCAATGCTCCAGAAATACGAGGCACGCGACCTGGGCTTAGAGGAAGAAGAGACCTCAGCTAATCAAGCCGGATTACTATTCGCCAACTTCCCGATACCAGATCGCGGCGTCCCACACGACAAGCAATCGTTCTACGCATTTCTCTCAACTCTTGAAACCCATCTGGCAAACGGCAAACGAATCGCCATTCACTGCCGAGGCTCCATAGGCCGCGCCCCCCTCACCACCGCCAGCCTGTTAATTCGTGCAGGAATACTGCCTGAGACAGCATGGCAACACATCGCCGCATCGCGCGACTGCCCGGTTCCCGATACAGAAGAGCAGCGCGAGTGGGTCGATCGTCATATGAGGCCGAATCCATGACGACCAACCTCAACTTCCCACACACCTGGACCGTCGAAGTCCTGAAAACCGCCCCCCTCATCGCCCCAGCCCGCCAGTTCACCTACCCGCAGCAAATCGTCGGAGAAGAAGACGCCCTCGCCCGCGAAGCCCTCCAACTCCTCGTCCGCCCAGCCATCGACGGAACCTTCCTCGCAACCTGCGCCCTCGGCTACACCGACAAATCGATGCCCACAGGCGTTTATTCCTGCCCCACCCCGAAACAACTCTGCGCCGTCGCAGGAGGCTACGCCTACATCATCAACACGCTCCACCCCGAGCAATCCACCCACATCCCCCTCAAGCCCGTAGTCGAAGTCCGCGCTCTACCCGAGCAATCGCTATTAATCTTCACAGGCTTCCACACCATCCTCGCTTGGGGCCAACAAGGCCAAGCCTGGGAGACACAACGCCTAAGCTGGGAAGGCCTCCGCATCACCAGCATCGAAGCCAACACCCTCCACGGCACCGGATGGAACCTCCTCACCGACAAGGAAGTCCCCTTCACCGTCGATCTCCTCACAGGCCAGCATCAGGGCGGAGGCTTTGCTCAGGCACCGCCTCGAAGCTAACCTCCTCCCCCGGAAACGCAAAGAAGCTAAGCCCTGCATCTCCCTGCTTCAACATCCGAGTCTGCTCGAGCGCACCATATCGGCCAGCCAGCCTGGCTTTACTCCCATGCTCCGCAATCACAAGAGCATCCTCGGCAAGCACCCCACGCCCTCGAGCGCTCCCTAGAAAATTCAGCGTCCCGGCATACTCCGCCTCAGCCTCATACGGCGGATCCAGAAACACAATATCCACAGGCTGCGACAGTTTGCCCAGCCGCTCAAGCATCGCGCCTACCCCGCGAATCTCAAGCGTGTACCCACCCTCAATCTTCAAAGCCGCAAAGTTCGCCCGAATCGCCGCTACTGCGGGCGCAGCCTTCTCCGCAAACCAAACATGCTCCGCCCCACGGCTCACTGCCTCAATCCCAACCGCCCCTGTCCCGGCATACAAATCCACAAACCGCGACCCCGCAATTCGCGGCGAAATCACATTAAACAACGTCTCTCGCAGCCTGTCGCTCGTAGGACGAGTCCCCAGACCCTTAGGCGCCACCAGCGGACGCGACCTATAAATTCCTGCTATCACTCGCATCGTCTACCGATGGTATGACGCCGAGCGCATACAATGATAGCTATGCGTGGGTGGTCATTTCCGATTGGCAGACTCTTCGGCGTGGATATTCGTATCCACACCTTCTTCCTGCTCCTGCTTGGCCTGGCCATCAGCTACTCGTCCGTTTCAGGAGCGACCGGTGGCCGAGGCTTCGTTCTCTGGCTGCTGCTGCTACTCGCCGTCGTCATTCGCGAAGTAGCCCGCGCCATCGCAGCCGCCTGGTTCGGCCTCGAACTCCGCTCCATCCTTCTCCTCCCCACCGGCGGGCTGCAAACCTACGCCACCCCCGAAGCCACCGACCACGCAGCCACCACCGAACTGCAGAAACGCCTGGCCATCGTCGGCCCCATCGTCAACATCGGCTTCGGCGTTCTTCTCGCGGCGATGGTCCTCACCGTCTCCCCGCAGATCAACCTTCTCGACCGTCCCTGGATCACCCCATCTCATCTCCTCCGCGCTGGTATCTGGATCAACCTCCTCCTCGGCGCCGTCAACTTCCTCCCCGCATCGCCCCTCGACGGAGGCCGCGTCTTCCGTGGCGAATTCTCCAAAGCCCGCGGCATCATCAAAGGCAACCGCGCCGCCGCCGGCCTCGGCCAGGCCATCGCCTTCGGCCTTCTCATCGGCGGCTTCCTGTTACCCAACATGTGGCTTGTCATGCTCGGAGCATTCGTCCTCATCGGCTCCCACATGGAAGACCAGGGCCTCCTCATGCAATCCGACTCCGACCCTGTCCGCATGCGCGACGTCATGCTCACGCAGTTCAGCATGCTCTCCGCCTCCGACACGCTCGAAGACGCTCTCCAACGCTCCGTCCACACCCTGCAGGACGTCTTCCCCGTCGTCCGCGGCTCAGCCCTCGTCGGTGCCGTCTCCCGCCAGGGCATCGTCGAAGCCCTCCAGGCCGACGGCAACGGTTACGTCCAGGGCGTCATGACCCGTTCCCTCCAGACCGCCCAACCCGACGACTCCCTCGTCAAGACCCTCCGTCGCATCATGGCCGGCCCCGGAGCCCAAATGGTTCCCGTCCTCGACGGCGACCGCATCGTAGGCATCATCACGCCCCAAAACCTCGCCCACTCCATGGGCATGCTCAACCAGCGCCGCCGCATGCGCCAGCAGGAACAGCAAGAACAATAATCAAGCCCAACATCGATGCGTTCTTAAATCCGCAACCATCCGTTGTTATCCGCGGTCGTTCTCGTCTTTAATCGGTGTAATCGGTGCAAATCGGTGTTAAGTCTTCCAAAAGGGTGTCCTAGTGCCTCCATCAACGGATAGCGATCAAGACCAGCCCCTAGCCCCTGGCCTCTACCTGGTCGCCACTCCCATCGGCAACCTCGAAGACATCACCCTCCGCGCTCTCCGCATCCTCCGCAGCGCCGACCGCATCGCCTGCGAGGACACCCGCCAGACCCAAAAGCTCCTCAACCACTTCGAGATCCGCACCCCCACCATTAGCTACCACATGCACAACGAGGGCCCCCGCTCCGAAGAGTTAATCGAAGCCCTAAAACAAGGCGCCCGCATAGCCGTAGTCTCGGACGCCGGCACCCCCGGCATAGCCGACCCCGGCACCCAGATCGCCGCCGCAGCCATAGCCGCCGGTATCCCCGTCTTCCCCATCCCCGGAGCGAACGCCGCCATCAGTGCCCTCATCGCCAGCGGCCTCCCCACGGAGAGCTTCTCCTTCCACGGCTTCCTCCCCTCCAAAGCCGGCCAGCGAAAAACCTTCCTCGAAGAGATCCCGCACACTGGCGAAGCCACTCACATCTTCTACGAGACACCCCACCGCATCCTCGAAGCCCTGGGTGACATCGAAGCCGTCTTCGGCCCTACACAGCCCGTCGTCATAGCCCGCGAACTCACCAAGCTCCACGAAGAATTCCTCCGCGGCCCAGCAGCCGACCTCCGCACCCAACTCTCCGACCGCCCCAGCGTCCGAGGCGAAATCGTTCTGCTCCTGGCCCCCTCCGCGGAAACCCACGCCACAGCCCAACGCCCGAGCATTGCCACCGAAGTAGCAACCCTCATGCAATCAGAAAACCTTACCGAAAAAGAAGCCCTCAAGCGAGTAGCCCGCGAACGAGGCATAGGCAAAAGCGAAGCCTACCGCGAACTCCAGCGCGAACAAAACCGCCGCCGCTAACCACTCCACGGCCTCTCGAATACCCGGTTCATGCCTCTGCCACTGAACCGCTCACCCGCTAAAATGATTCCCGGGCAGCACTATGACGCACTCAACGGAGAAAGCTTCAAACAGATGATGCGTGCACTGCAAAGTCTAATCGGAGAACTGGAACAGGACTGTTCACTCAAACAACCGGACCACCTGCGTCATCGCATCGAAGCACTTGACCGCCTTGACGCCTATCTCCTCGACGAACAGTTTGATGGACAATCACCGAACCACACCATCGCGGAGATCTATCCCCGTGCCAAAGCGCTTTACACCAAACTCGAACTAGTCAACTTCGAACTCTACCAAGCCATCCGCTATGAGATTCAGCGTGCCACCGGCCCATACGAACTCCTTCAGCGCCTTGCCAACCAATCAGGTCAGCGCGAGGACACAATCGGCCCCACAGATGGCGAAGGCTACGACTATCTAGATGAACTCGTCAGCGGAGTCTTACAGTTCGAAAAGCCTGCCAACGGCATCGTCCAGTTACCGGCAGAGATGGTGTTCTACCAGCCAACCCCGGCGCGCCATATCTTCGATCTGCTCCATCTCACCGCCCTCAACGAACAGGACGTATTGATCGATCTTGGCTCCGGGCTTGGCCACGTTCCATTGCTGGCCACCATCTGCACAGGCGCCCACAGCATCGGAATCGAGTTGGAGACGGCCTACGTCCACTGCGCCCGACAGAGCGCTCAGGCACTAAACCTGTCGAACGCAGAGTTCATCCAACAGGACGCACGGTCCGCGGATCTCTCCAGCGGCACAGTCTTTTACCTGTACACGCCCTTCATAGGCACGATTCTGCGCACAGTTCTCGACTCGCTGCGACACGAAGCCGCCAACCGCCAGATTCGAATCTGCACCTTTGGCCCCTGCACAGCAATCATCGCCGAAGAGCAATGGCTCGAGGCACTCGGCCCTGTAGAAGCGCACCGGATCGCCATCTTTTCTTCTCGGAACTGAAGCCGGGTGCCCCATCCTGAGCGCGCCTGACCGCGCGAAGGTTGGGGAGTGGCAAACCGTCCGCCCAGTCAGTAGATCAAAACGCTTTAACAGACCTTACTAAATGACTGTGCACTAGGAAGAAAGTTCTCGTCCATCTTTCATCGAGAAGTAACGGTAAACATCCAAGTCGCCTAAATAGAAACCCCTGACAACAGCGACTCCGTCGCGAACTGTCTCGACAAATGCGTCGTCCGAGAACGAAAACTCCGTCGTCCAGCAACATGCTGTGCCTTGATAGGCCACTACTTTCTGGAAGTCCGCGAAGAGCAACAAGCGCTCTTTCTCTGCGGAGAACACCTGCAGGATGGGGACAAAAGGAATCAAAACCGCAGTTTGTTTGCTTATATCCACCCAATAGCCCAAACCGTTCGCAACAACGCAACAGATACTCGGATCAGGAGTGCTGCAGATTTTTGTGAGATAAGGTCCGCTCGAATCACGCGTTGCGCCAGCCCCATGCTCGAAACGGCCCGTCCAACAAGCACCTTTATCTGGGTAAAACCGCAGGTTAAGCCTCTCAGGCGAGCGGCAGCCCAAAATCGGATTCTCAGCAACGAAGTCTAAGACTGGCTCTTTCACACCCGGCCAATCAGGCTCTATGTCTACCAAATACGAGTGTGGAAAGGTCTCATCAAAATGCACGAGCCCTACCCCCGCCCCTTCACCCGGTCATAGTGATAAACATCACTGGTAGTCCCCAAAGCCTCGTTATAAAGACTCGTAGCCCCCGCCGCCTCTTTCAGCTCTTCACTAAACTCATGAATCGCCCGCAGATGGTCCGCCGTAGCCGGAATCTCCAACTTGCTGCTCTTGAAAAACTTCTGATACCCGCGATCCAGCAGCCGCGAGATCTCGCCATTCAGTAGCCATCCCGGCCGCGCCAGCATCAGCACCGTGCCATCCGGAGCCTCGGCAATCTCCGCGGCACAGCCATATTTCCTCACCTGAAAGGCCTTAGAGGTACGCTTTGCACCCTCCTGCGCCGGGGCAACATCGAATCGTTGACTGCCAAGAATCGCCAGAACATCATTGAACGTCTTTTGAGGGGTCTTTTTTGCCATAAGTGCCATACGTTAGACTCAATTAACTGTCGCACATCCGCTGAACTCCATCAAACACCCATGTCGCACAGCCGAAAGAAGCAACCCGAGACCGCATGATCACCACCGTCAAACCGCTCGGAACCAGCATCCTCGAACGCATCGGCAACACCCCGCTGGTCCGCATCGAACGGCTGGCCCCGCAGGGCATCCAGATCCTAGGCAAAGCCGAATGGGCTAACCCCGGAGGCTCCGTCAAAGACCGCGCCGCCTCCGCCATCGTCGCCGACGCCCGCAAGCGCGGCCTCCTAAGCAAAGAACGAGGCCTCCTCGACGCCACCAGCGGCAACACCGGCATCGCCTACGCCATGCTCGGAGCAGCCCTGGACTTCCCCGTCACCCTCTGCATGCCCTCCAACGTCTCCCCCGAGCGCAAAAAATACCTCTCCGCCTACGGAGCACAAGTTGTCTGGACCAACCCCGCCGACGGCTCCGACGGCGCAATCCGCAAAGCCCGCGAACTGGCCGCCAACCAGCCCGACCGCTACTTCTACGCCGATCAATACTCCAACGACGAAAACTGGCGCGCCCACTACCGCACCACCGCCAACGAGATCTGGGCCCAGACCGAAGGCCAGATCACC
>DATDHL010000034.1:0-5654 GCA_036521575.1 Edaphobacter sp.
CGCGCTTTCGGCATTGGCGCGTGTGCTCTTGCGGAGGCCGTCGCGCTCATTGATGAAAAGCTCACACTTCAGACTGCTTGATCCACGAACGAGGAAACGCCCCGGACACCCTCCGTCATGATTTAATCTTGCAACAGAGCCTCTTCCCCGCTGATCGAGCAATGGAAGGCTCTCTAGTCCCTCAGGAGGCTTGTTTTCTTTGCATCAGCATGAAACGCAGAAATTGCTTGGGCAGTTGTTCTTCGTGAGTACGTTGCGGCAGGAATATGGCGATCGGAGGCCGGTGGAGCGGAGAAATTCGTGGATGCTGGCCGACTTTCCATAACTTTTACCGAGGGATGTGCGCAACTGGCTGAGGCATATCATGAGCCTATGGCGCAAGGGCCGGTCATCATCTCCGACAAATCGACGATTCAGACCCTCACTGTCGACGAATCGGTGCTCCTCGACAACTTTTATATGTCGAATATTGTTCCGGTGTTCTTTGCGGAGTGTTTGGCCGATCTTGAGCGCGATATGGTGCGTGCGAAATCGAAGGGGTCTCCAGAGAGCCTCGTGGGGGCGCTCGCCACAAGAACACCGGACTCGAAGGCCTGCGGCAACATGTTCCACATGCGCCTCTTGGAAGGCGAACTGATGGGTAAGTTCGATCTGTCTCAAGTTCATTTTCGCCCGGTGAGAAGCCGCGGCGAGCCCGTGATGACAGGAGATTCTAAGGGAGTCCTCTTCCGCCAGAGTGAGGAAGAGGAAGCTGTCCGTCGCTGGACGGAGCGCGATTTTCTGGACTTGGAACGTCAGATAGCAAAACAGTGGCGGCGAATGATCGAACGCATCGACCTAAACGCCATGTCCGGGAACGTCTTATCGAGCATCGGGCCTTGGAGAAAGCCCACCTCACTTGAAGATGCCAAGCTTCTCACCGATACGATCGTCGATTGTATAGACCAGGAATGGCTACTTCGGCTCGGACTGCGAACGCTCAACCTGGCCGAAGCGACTGATTGGATTGTGAATCGCTGGATAACGGATCGACGCAAGCCTCTCCGCACCTACCTTCCATACTTCGTTCATGTGCTGTCAATCAACATCTTCTTTGCACTCGTCCTCCCCATCAACCTTCTGAGTAAGGTAAAGCCCAGCCACGCGATTGATCTGGCGTATCTCTACTACCTGCCCTTCTGTACCGTGTTCACGTCACGCGACAACTTTCACGTGCAGGTCGCGCCCCTGTTCATGGATACATTTCAGACCTTCGTCCACGGCGATGAGTTGAAGGAAGATTTAGGACGCCTACACGAGACCTACCAGCGTTTGTCACAAGAGGAACTCGATAAAGGCTTGATCGGCTTTGCGGATTGCCCTCCCCAAGACACGTCATTCCTGACAACACGCTTGTGGGACAAATATCTACCGAAGTGGCGCGAACCCCGTCAGTCGTTCACAGATATGCCAAATGACATCCTTCAGGCGATCGACCAAATGGCAAAGAAAGTCATGGGTGCGTCTCCGACCGAAGCGCATGGTGAGCATGATGTAGACAAGTTGGACTTCGTGACAGTTTCAAAAAAGGTCTCCCCAAAGAAGGGTAGCTACCTGAGATTCTCGAAGGAGACAATTCTCAAAATCCACGAAGATGAGCAGAACACGACTCGCGAGAGCGATAGCGAAAGCATGCAGGTTCATTTACCAGGAACGGCATTTGCTTCATTGTCGGACAGGCTTGCCGAGATAAACCATGATCCGAAATGCAGCAATCTTGAAGTCTACTTTCTGAGCAACAAGCTCGACCAGAACGGCAACAAGGTAGTTGAGGATAGCATGTGGGCTGCGGAGATTTGCTCCTTTGCTATTCGTGTTTTCAATCAGGAAACCCAAGCAGCTCTTAAGCAGGAATTCGAACGATCTCCTGTCATTTCGATACTCGCTCTTTGGACTCGATACGGTGCTGGCAAGCTGGGAATCCTCAGACTAAAGCCTGCGCCCGAGGACCCTGTTCAAGTTGCCGACAAGTATGACGATTGGGAAGGTAAGGCCATTGGAGCCTATCTCCATCGTCACAACCTTTGATTTCGATACTCATAAACACGCATCTCGCCAGGAACGATTCTCGGTTGATGCAATGGGACAAACCCAGCAACGTTGACACCGAGACGATCTGAGCCTACTCGATGTCACAGCCAGTCTCTATCTTGACAACAAATGGTGGATGAGACTTTCTCTGTCTCATCCACCTGAAGCCGGCGACTATTCGTCGTCGGCTCCGTCTGCAAAAAGCTGGCGCTCTCGAGACGGCAGAGAAGAGCGGTCTTCAGTCCGAGGAACGGTTCGCCTTGAGATCTCGTAAATGCGACTCGACATCTTAAACGGGCCCTTCAGTCTAGATCGATGATTGGCGTTGTTCATTACATCGGAGCGTCGTCATACATACCAAGCAGGGCGCATCTTCATGAAAGACTCAGGGCGTTCAATTCTCTACCCGGCGCACACGAATTGCATTTCTCCGTGTTCTTGGGTGCTCTTTCTTTCATAACGGGAATCTCGCTTGCGCTTTGCCAATCAAATCACTAAGATTTAGCGCACTAAATCGACGGCCAGGCAGGTGGGAGTAAATCGTGGATCACGACCAGAAGGGGGTTCGATATGGCGCAATTTGTAAAGGGCCCAAGGCCATACTGCGTTGTCCTCTGCACGTTCACCGACATACCGATCCCCGCGATTCCCATATCAAAAGTCCTCGAGTTTGTTGCCGGAGATGGCAGTGGGGGGCTTTTCGACTATTGGCGGGATATCTCTTACGGTCAAATTAGCCTGGAAGGCTCCCAGGTGTTCGGCTGGTACCCGATGCAATACTCGTGGGTCAAGGATAGCAATGCCGGCCGGGATCGATGGATCGCCGAGGCGATCCGCCTGGCCACTTTAAATCAGGTGCCGCTGTCGAGGTTTTATGGCGTTATCGCGGTGGTGAATGCCGAAACCGACGATTCCGCTTCTGGAAACACGCCGAGGAATCTCGCAATTGCCTTGCCCGCAGAATCCCCACATTATCAGTACGGCTGGGCCTGGTGCGGTAAGTGCAGCGCTCTCGCCTATAGCGCTGGCGCCGTACCGGGTCCGTGCATCGTCGGTGGTGTCCATGACCATAGCTCGAGCATGGCCTACGCCTTGTCCATCAATGACGCATCGTTCCCGGGCCAAGAAGGATGGCGTTGGTGCCGCAAGTGCCAGATTCTTGCTTATGCCGGAGCGGGAGTGGTCGGGCCGTGCCTCGTTAGTGGAACTCATGACCATTCGAACAGCGGGCAGTACCGCCTCGCCATGGGCCAGGCGGGCTTTCGCGGCCAGGATCAATGGCAATGGTGCTCTAAGTGCCAGGGATTCGCCTACTCCGGGCAGGGTGCCGGGCCCTGTGTCGTGTCTGGCACTCACGATCATTCAAGAAGCGCAAACTACACGGTTCCAAACGGTGGCAGCACTGTCAATACCATGTTTGTCGGCCACGAAAGCGGTCATACCCTCGGTCTACAGCATTCCTGGGCTGCGACCCCGGACAAGGAGTACGGTGATCCCTGGGACCTGATGAGCGCCTTTCACGTGCAGGGTATTCAGACCGGCCCTTACAGCCCAAGCGGCCCGGGACTCAACGCTCCGACTCTCAACAAACTTGGTTGGCTCGCGGAAGATAGGATCCTCACACACACGCCTGGGCACGGCATTCTGTTTCCGGCAACAAGGCAAGTGAAATTGGGGACGCTGAACCGACCCGAGACTAATCTGCCACTCATGATCCGCGTTCTCACCCCAGACCGCATATACACGGTTGAATTCCGTCAAAAACTCGGGTGGGATCGCGGCATGACGCAGGAGGCTGCTGTCTTCATCCACGAACTGCGTTCTTACTACACACATTCGCAGCAAAATTGGCGCTGGTGCGAGAGATGTCTCGGACTGCACTACGCCGGGTTAGCACCCTGCGCAGCTGGCGGCCTGCACGACCTCGGCTCGAGCGCGAATTATCGTCTATCCCTCGACGATCCCAGCACAGGCGGGCAGGACAACTGGCGTTGGTGCAGTAAGTGCCAGCTTATGGCATACGCCGGATCCGGTGCTTCCGGCCCTTGCCCCGCCGGCGGTACGCATGATCACCATGCAAGTGGGGACTACCGCCTTGCCACTGCTGGAAGCGGCCAGGATCAATGGAAATGGTGCCGCAAGTGTCAGGGCCTCAGCTATGTAGGTGGCGAAAATCTCAGTGCGTGTTCTGCCGGCGGCATCCACGATCATACAAACAGCTTGAATTATCTGATCCCTCACGATACCAATGCAGGTGGGCAAGAGGGCTGGCGCTATTGTGGTAAGTGCCAGGGCATGGCCTACTCTGTGCGATCGATATGCCCAGCCGGTGGTCCGCACGTCTGGAATAACTCGGCTGATTATGCGCTGGCCCACGACGCTACCGCCGGCGGCCAGATCAATTGGTTTTGGTGCAGCAGATGCATGGGGGCGGTATACGGCGGAACTGCAACGAGTGGGGTCTGCCCTGCAGGGAACGCGCATACACTTACGCAAAGCCTGAACTACCGATTGATGGAGGTCTCCGGTACTGCTGCCTCCATCAATGGCCAGCCGGGTTGGCGCAGATGCGGCAAATGCCAGGGCCTGTTCAGCGGACCCGACTCCGGTGGCCAATGTCCGGCGACAGGTCACCACGAAGCGGCAGAAAGCATCAGCTATATCCTGGCGAATTGGGAATCGGATACCACTTATCTCATCGGCCAAGAGTGGCTGCCGTCCTCGCGCTTTCATGACTCTACGCGAGATATTACGATCACAGTCGACGCCTTTGACAAGGTTGCCGGCATCGCCATCATTGGGCTAAGCGGGTACGAACTTATCGAACCTGGGCCGCCGCCCTAAGCAACCCAGTTGGGAATACGCAAGGTGTCGCTCGCCAAAATAGTGATCTGCTGTTAAATCAATCAGATGAATTGTGTGCGTAAGCGTTGCCGGTCTCCATGCGAGACTGGCTCATGCTGCGTCTGTTGAGGCTTCTCCCTGTTCTGGCTCTCCGACTCTTTCGCTCTCGCCGCGAGTTGCTCCTGGAAAATCTGGCTCTCCGGCAACAACTCACTGTTTTGAAACAGAGGCACCCACAGCCTCGGTTTGCTATCCCGGACAAATTGTTCTGGGTGATGTTGCGGCGGCTCTGGTATAGCTGGAAATGTGCGTTGGTTCTCGTGCGGCCGGAGACGGTTGTCCGTTGGCATCGGACCGGATTCAACTTGTACTGGAAGTGGCTCTCGCGACATCGCACTGGTGCAGGCAGGAGATGCTGAGCAGGGAATTGCGCGAACTCATCTTCCGCATGGTGACTGAAAACCCAACCTGGGGCGCTCCGCGCATTCATGGCGAGTTGAAGATGCTCGGCTTCGACATCTCGGAGAGAACGGTCTCGCGCTGGATGCGGAAGGTCCCGAGGAGTCCTGTGCCGGCAAAGCGCTGGGCGGCCTTTCTGAACAACCACCGTGAAGTGATCGCTGCGATGGACTTCTTTACCGTGCCCACACTGACCTTTGGTGTCCTGCACTGTTTCTTCGTAATTGCCCATGACCGGCGGCGGATTATTCACTACAACGTCACCAGGCATCCGAGCAGTG
>DATDHL010000035.1:0-8740 GCA_036521575.1 Edaphobacter sp.
ATCCCCGACCGGTCGCCAAAGCCAAAGCTCCGCATATAGTCGTAGAACTTCTGGTTCCCCAGCTTCAACGCCATCTTCGCCGCACCCACGTCGCTCGAGTGCTCCAGTGCATACTGCACCGTCACCACGCCAAAGTGGTCGCTCTTGTCATCGTGGAGCGTCCGCCCATACATCGTCATCGCGCCGCCCTGGCAGTCCACCATGTCCGTCGGCTGCACCCCCGCCCCATCAATCGCAGCAGAGTACGTCACTAGCTTGAACGTCGACCCGGGCTCATACACATCACTCACCGCCAGGTTCTGCAACACACTCGCATCCATGTGCTTCTGATCGTTCGGATTGAATCGAGGCGAGATCGCCAGCGCCAGGATCTGTCCCGTATGCGGATCCTGCACCACCACTGTCCCGTGCGCCGCCTTCATCTTCTCCATCTGCGCGTCCAGAGCCCGCTCCGCCATGTACTGGATATTTACGTCAATCGAAAGCACCAGGTTCTCGCCCGGCATCGGCTGATTCTCTTCACTTCCCAGCACATGCCGTTTCGCATCCAGCGCCGTCAGCACATGCCCCGGAGTTCCATGCATCTCATCATCAAACTCGCGCTCCAGCCCACCCAGCCCCGTATCATCTGTGCCGACATACCCCAGCACCTGAGCGGCCAGATCATTATTCGGATAGAACCGCTTGAACTCCTTCTGAAGATAAATTCCCTTCAGATTCAGTTCCTTCACCCGTGTTGCCGTCTCAGCATCTACCCGCCGCGCGACCCAGGCAAAGTTCCGCGAAGCATTGAACCGCGCCAGCATCTGTTGCTGCGACGTAAAGTTATCCCTCGCGTCGCTGTGAACGATCTCGGCCAACAACTCCGCGGCAGTTCCACGGTTATCACCCAGCTCGCTCGGCACCGCATACACGCTGTCCACCAGCACCGTCATCGCAAGCTCTTTTAGATTGCGGTCATACAGCACCCCGCGCCGCGGAGCCACCTCAAACGTCCGCTGCTGCTGCTTGGCCGCACGCTCCACAAAATCGCCGTGCCGCACCACCTGCAGCCACACCAGCCGCAACCCAATCGCTGCCGTCCAGAAACAAAAAAACAGCGCCACATAGGCAAACCGCACTCTCCGTATAGGAGCGGTCAATGTCTGCCGTGGCGCCTTATTCATCACAATCCCGTTCTAAAAAACTTCAAGTTAGAAATTCGTTGAATCGCCAACCTTACTGAGCCACCATCGCAGGAGCACCCGCCTGGGCCAGTACCGCAGCACTGGGATCGCCACCTTCAGGACGCACAACCTGTCCAGGCAGAGGAGCATCCAGCCCAAGCTGCTTGGCAATCTTGTCGATCCGCTCCGGATCTGTCAGCTGAGCCTCCGACAAACGCAACTGTCGATTCTCTTCTCTTAGCTGCTCCACCTGTTGCTTCTGCGTCTCAACGTGATACCCAATCTCGATCGCCGAAAAATGCTGCCAGACATAAACCATCACCATCACAAACAGGACGCTCATGACCGTCGCGAACTGCCGCATCTCCCGCCGCCGCTCTGGATCGTCCGCCTTCACCAGCCGCGTGTTGTCGATGTGCTTGGCAAAAAATACCTCCGGCGTAGGCCCGCGTCGCGCCTTCCGCTGCGCCTCATACAGTGCGTGGTTCCGCTCTGCCAGCGACTCGGTACGGCTCTGCGACTGCCGCCGCGCGCCCATTATCTCCATCTGCTGCCCTGCCATCGCCGTCGCTGCCATCGCGCACCTCGCTTGCTCTGAACTCTCGCCTCTCCTCAACGTACGAACGGGCCGGGATTGCTATTGGAGGAGGGGACTTGTACTACAGAGTTGTCTTTCGCCTGAAAGAAGGTGGGACAACCCCGACCCGATCACTTGTCGTTACACATCTCCAGAACTCGGAGGATATGTAACTAATCTCGCTACTAAACCTTCTGTGCTGCCCGCATCTTTGCACTTCTCGCACGCGGATTCCGCATCTCTTCTTCTTCCCCGGCCACAACCGGCTTCTTCGTCAAAACCTCAAACACCTTGTTCCGGCCAGCCTCACGGAACGCATCCTTCACCAACCTGTCCTCCAACGAGTGGAAGCTGATCAACACCAGCCTTCCCCCCGGCTTCAGCAGAGACGGCGCGCTCTCAAGCAGCGTCCTAATCTCTCCCAGCTCATCATTCACTCGAATCCGAAGTGCTTGAAAGGTCCGTGTCGCCGGATGAATCTTGTCCCCTTTCATTGATGGGGCCGCGGCCGATATCACTCTGGCTAACTCCGCCGTCGTCGTTATCGGCCGGGCCCTCACAATGGCTCTGGCGATTCTCCGCGACCTCCTTTCCTCTCCGAATTCGTAAATCAGGTCGGCGAGTTCGTTTTCGTCTTCCTGATTTACCACTTGCTCGGCCGTCTCCCCATGGCGCGTATCCATCCGCATGTCCAATGGTCCATCGGTCCGAAAACTAAACCCTCTGTGCGCCTCGTCCAGCTGCAGACTGCTAACACCAAAATCCGCCAGCAGACCATCCAGGCTTCCCGCCTTAATCTGGCTACTGGCCTCTGAAAACGCCTTTGGCACATACACAACCTCCGGCATCTCCTCACCTAGCTCAGCCTTTACTTCATCAAGCCGTGCCTTGGCCAACTCCGTCGCCTGCGGGTCGCGATCAAAGCAGATCAACCTGCCCTTCGCGCCCAGCCTCCTCGCAATCTCCGAGGAGTGCCCCGCCAGACCCAGCGTCGCGTCCACATAGACGCCGCCCGGCCGCACATTCAGGTACTCCAAAACTTCATCTAAAAGAACCGGCACATGTTGCGGTCTCTTCATCTCGTCCCGCCTTGTGCTGCCCCTGGGGGCCACATCCAACGCCTAATCTCTATTCACTAACCTTGGTCTTCTCTGCCAAAGCCGTCAGATCGTTTACTGTCAACTCAACCGCATCGCGTTCGCCCTTCATCTCAGCCTTGAACGACTCCGCATTCACCACTTCCAACATCGTCTGCACGCCGAGCACATTTACCTCGCCCGTCGCCTTCGCCGACTCCCGCAGCAGTTGCGGCAACAGCAGCCGACCCTGCGCATCCATCTCCACCATCTGGCCGTAGTAGTTCGTCACGTCCAGAAACTTCTTCCTTACCGGATCCATCGGTGAGAGCCTGGCCAACTGCGCCTCGATCTTCTCCCACTCCTTCAGCGGCCAGATCTCAGCCCGCCGTCCGTCCTTGCTCGTAATAAAGAACTGAGGTCCATACAGTTCATCGACCCTGCGCTTGAACTCCGCCGGCAGCTTCAACCGGCCTTTTTCGTCCACGCGAGTTGGGTGATTTCCCCGAAACATGACAACCTCGATACCCGTTCCATCTCAATTTCGTTCAAAACTTGCTCAGCGGAGTAGACTTCGATCAGTAAATGCATCAATTTAGTCCCTTTTGTTCCACTTTGTACCACTTCCGTCCACATCGTCTCGCAGCAGCACCCCGCTGTAAAGCACTAAATTGTGCAATTCGGTGCAATTCCCATGATGAAATGTGGAAAACTCACCAACTTGTATGAATCAAGCCGTATACCCCCACCCCTAGTGTTGCCGAGACTGGTTCATACCAAGGACGCCACTTGCGGCCTCCGAATCTATCTGTTAGGCGAAATAAAAGCGAAAACATGACCGCCTGCTCTCCTCTTCCACTATTTAAAAGCCGCGCTCATCCACGAAGATCCGCGGTCGAGCACCCACCTATCCATGTCATCAGTGAAAGTCCGGCGAAGCCCTTCGTCTAGCTGGTCACTCGCACCTCAGCCGCGACCTTCTTTCGCCGCAATAGCCACACCAGATACCAAAGCACGGCAAGATTGATCAGCAGCAGGCTCAGCCGGAACAAGTTCGGCTGTCGAGCCAACTCATACAGCTCCCACGGAAGAAACGAGATCGTCAGAAAGAGCGTCAGGTACTCGGCCCACACTTTTTCGAGCATCAAACCAACCCCTTCGGTCAGCGCTAACCCCGAATATGCAAACGTCGCCAGGCTGATCTGCTTTAATCGATGCGCATCGATCAGGTCCACCTTGTCCAGAAGCACCGTCACGAACTTGCTCTCAGGGTCGAACTTCAGCGCCGTCGCCAGACGCATCACCTCGTCCCCAAGATCCTTGTGCAACAGATGGATCGCACCCACTCCCAGCAGAAAAAACAGAATCGCCTTGCCCAGCTTGAACAGCCCGATCAAAAGCAGTCCCCGATCGCGATGCACTCCTTCCCTGCTCACGCTTTCATCCCCCGTGCCCATCTGGATTCCATCCTCAACCCTGACTCTCAGTTGACGGGTACCCACAGTAATTGTCAACGCCCCCTTCGCAGTATCCCCACTTCGCACGATCAACAATCTCGATCAAATCTTTTTCTTCATCGAATCACGTCTCTCCTGCTGTCCTAAGCCGTTCTCTTTCAAGCATCCATCACACAGTAATCCAGTCTTTCAGGACGCGGGGTAGACGCTGAGCGCCCTGAAGCCGGGGCGTCGATTTTCAGAAAATCCGTGGAAAAGGACGACCAAAAATGGAGAAGTCTCTTCTCGAAAATCCGCAACACCTTCGCCTATCGTCAGACTCGAACCGCCGAACTCCTACCCTGCACTTAGCCTGAAACATCTGCGATCGACCCGACACTTCGACGTCCCCGCCTACGAAGACAAGGCTGGCGGCACTGACCACCCAGCGCAAGTGAAACGGGCTGCATCAGCAGCCCGCTTCACTTTGTCCGCTGAACCAACCTAAGCATGCTTGGCCAGAATCTGCTCCATCATCTTGCTCAGGTAGGGTCGCGCCTTCGCCAGCGCAGCCTCTGCAGTCAGTCCATACTTCTCCCGCAGCGCCTCGACCTTGCCATGCTCGATAAACTCATCGGGCCAACCCACACGCACCACTGGAACCTGCAGTTCAAGCCCGCTGAGCGTCTCCAGCACCGCCGATCCAAATCCACCCGCGAGCACGTGGTCCTCCAGCGTAATCACCAGCCCACAACGGCCGCCGAACGCCCCGACGCAATCATTATCGATAGGCTTGGCGAACCGCGGATTGATCACCGCAGCCGAAAATCCTTCCCGCTCCAGCATCTCCGCCAACCTCACAGCCTCAGGAAGCATTGCGCCTAACCCATAGATCGCAACATCCGAGCGCCCCGAGTCCTTGATCACCTCAGCCTTGCCGATCTCCAGAGCTACCGGCTGAACCTTCACCGCCACGCCCGGCCCCGTTCCACGCGGATACCGAATCGCGCTCGGCCCCTCATGCAGCATCGCCGTATACATCATGTCCTGCAGCTCATCCTCGTCCTTCGGAACCATATGAATCAGGTTCGGAACACTCCGCAGATAGCTGATGTCGAACAGTCCATGATGCGTCGGCCCGTCATCCCCGCTCAAGCCGCCACGATCCATGCAGAACACCACCGGAAGATTCTGCAGACACACATCATGCACAACCGGATCGAACGCCCGCTGCAAAAATGTGGAATAGATCGCGCAGAAAGGCTTATACCCCTTCGTAGCCATCCCCGCCGCAAAGATCACCGCATGTTCCTCAGCAATCCCCACGTCAAAGTATCGCGAAGGATGATGCGGCCGGAACAGATCCAAAGCCGTCCCGTTCGGCATGGCTGCCGTAATCGCCACAACCTTCTCGTTCGCAGTAGCCAGCTTCGTCAGCGACTCGGCAAATATCTCCGAATAAGTCTTCTGCCCCGCCGACTTCGTCTCACCCGTCTCCGCATCGTAAGGCCCCAGCCCATGAAACTTCTTCTGCTTCTCCAGCGCTGGCTGAAAGCCCTTGCCCTTCTGCGTAATCGCATGCAGCACGACAGGCTTGTTCTGCTGCTTCAAAAACTTGAACGTCTCAATCAGCAGCGGCAAATTGTGCCCATCGATCGGCCCGAAATAGCTGATCCCAAACTCTTCAAACAGCGTACCCGGCCCAATCAGCCCCTTGGCAGCCTCTTCCGCCTTGCGCGCCACATGCCTCACTGTCTTGCCGCCAAATCGCTCCAGCAGTTCCGCAGCCTTGTCATGCAAGCTCGAGATCGTCGGGTTCATCACAATCTTGTGGAAGTACTCCGCAATCGCCCCAACGTTCTTATCGATCGACCACGCATTGTCGTTCAGCACAACGATAAGCCGCTTCGTCTGCGCCGCAATATTGTTCAGCGCCTCATACGAGATGCCATTCGTAAACGCCGCATCCCCGGCCAGGGTGACGATATGCTCGCTTCCACCCGACATATCCCGAGCCACAGCCATTCCCAGTGCCGCACTCAACGCTGTCCCGGCATGACCCGCACCATAGCTGTCATGCTCGCTCTCCGTGCGTAGCATAAAACCATTCAGCCCATTCGGCTGCCGAATCGTATGGAACAGCTTCTCCCGCCCCGTCAGCAGCTTATGCACATAAGCCTGATGGCTGACATCGAAGACAAAGCTATCCGTAGGCGTATCGAACACATAGTGCATCGCCAGCGTAAGCTCGACAACACCCAGATTCGGCCCAATGTGCCCACCGGTCTTTGAAACCCCAATAATCAACCGCTCGCGAATCTCTTCCGCAAGCCGCTCCAACTCCACCATCGACAATTTCTTCACATCTGCCGGGGAGTTGATCTTTTCAAGAAACGTACTCATTCAGAACCCTGTTCTGCAGCTCGCACACGGAGAACCCTGGCGTCGCTGCGTCCGATCGTCAACCCAAACCGGCCCTTGTACCACAGCCCTTAAGTATATCAACTCGCTGGTACGGCCAGATTCAAAACAGCCAGCCTTCCTGTTACAAGTCTTAGACGTGCAGACAAGGCCACCGCTTTCTTGAATCAAGGAAAACAACCTCGCAACACACCTACACGTCTAACTTCGCATGGCAAGGTTCATCCGAGTGGCCGCCGCTGGCTTTTGCGCCCTCTGCGTGCTTGCCATCTGCATCGCGCCACTGGTCGATCTTCCAGACACAAATCTCCGCTCCTATGATCTCGCAATGCTCCTGCTTTTCTCCTTGGTAGCAGGCGCCACTCTATTGCTTACAGAAGCCTTCAGGCCGGCAATTCTGTCCACACGATTAGGGCTCACTCACCCTGAGCGCAAACAGCAGTACCGACTCCCACCTCTCGATACCAACTCCATTCTGCGGTACTAGTCTCCAGAATCTCCGCGTTCCATTGATCCACTTTTCCAGTGGCAGCTCCGAATCAAGCGCAAGCGCAAAGGGAGATCAGGTGAAGTCTTCAGAAGTAATGCAGGCATGGAAGTCCATTCTCGCGGGTAGGCGTCCGTCGTTATCGATCGAGCTCACCCGAGAATGTCCCCTCCGTTGTCCCGGATGCTACGCCTTCGATCCAGCCCACCTCGGCGGAGAGAACAACATAACCCTTCGTCAACTGTCTGACTATAAAGAAGACGCACTCGTCAAGAACGTCCTCCGCGTCGTCGACGAGCATCAACCGCTCCACGTCTCCCTCGTCGGCGGCGACCCGCTGGTCCGGTATCGTGAACTCGAAGCCATCCTGCCTGAGCTCGACCGTCGCGGCATTCACACCCAGGTCGTCACCAGCGCCTTCCGCCCCATCCCTGCTCACTGGGCCGACTTCAAGCTCCTCAATATCGTCGTCTCCATAGACGGACTCCAGCCCGAACACGATATCCGTCGCGCACCTGCGACCTACGAGCGTATATTGAAGAACCTTGCGGAGGCGAGAGTTACGATCCACTGCACCATCACCGGTCAGATTGCAGAGCAGCCCGGCTATCTCGAGCGGTTCCTTCAGTTCTGGACCGAAAGACCCGAAGCAAAAAAGGTCTGGATGAGCATCTTCACACCCCAACGACACGCAGTAGGCCCGGAGATCCTCACCCCCAGGATGCGTGCGTCGGTCATCGCGGAACTGCTCCGTCTTCGCCCACTCTATCCCATCCTCGACATGCACGAGTCCGCCCTGAAGGAGTTCCTCCATCCGCCCCAGTCTCCCGCGGACTGCATCTTTGCCCGCACCACCCACACCATCTCCGCCGATCTCAAGACCATCATTACGCCTTGCCAATTCGGCGGCCAGCCCGACTGCTCTCAATGTGGCTGCATCGCATCCATGGGCCTCGCCGCAGTCGGTCATCACAAAGTAGTCGGCGGCCTCACCGCCGGTCATCTCTTTAAAGCCTCCGAAGTCGTTGGGAAAACCGTCAAGAAGTTTACACTCCATTCAAACAAGAGGTCAGCGATCCAATGACTCAATTCATGACGCACCAGACAATTCACGTCGACAGCACCGATCTTGAATCGTCGTTTCATTCCTCCGAGATGGATCTTCGCAAGCAACTCGTTCGCTTCGGCAAATGGGTTCACCGCCTGGGCTATACCCCCGGCACCGCTGGCAATCTCTCCGTTCGACTCGACGAGCATCTCATCCTCGCCACTCCCACCGGCTGCAGCAAAGGCCTACTTCGCGTCGCGGACATAGTCCTCATCGACAACGAGGGTCTTAAGCTCGCGGGTGCGCGCAACGTCACCAGCGAGATCGGCATGCACCTCGCCGTCTACCGCATGCGCCCCGACGTACAGGCCATCGTCCACACCCATCCACCCATCGCGACAGCCTTCGCCGCCTGCGGCAAAGCCCTCGACCAACCCATCTGCTCCGAGATCCTCATGACCACCGGCCTCGTCCCCCTGGCCCCCTACGCAACCACCGGAACCGAAGAGGTCAGCGCCAGCCTCGAACC
>DATDHL010000036.1:0-7372 GCA_036521575.1 Edaphobacter sp.
CGCCAACAGCATGTTGTACGCCCTTGCCGGTAGCGGGCAGGCATCCCCGAACTATTGGTTGAACCCGCAGAATGGCGTTAATTACTCGGTTGTCGTGCAGACTCCGCAGTACAAGATCGATTCTGTGGACGCGCTGAAGAATATCCCCGTAACCAGCGGGACTGCGGCATCGGCTAACCAAAATAATGGTGCGCAACTCCTCAATAACGTAGCGCAGGTGGAGCATGCTACAAGCCCTGCGGTCACGAACCACTACAACGTACAGCCGGTCTTCGATGTCTTCGTGAATGTGCGGAGGCGCGACCTGGGTGGCGTCTCGACCGACATCAATCGCATTCTGGACAAGTACCGCGAGCATCTTCCGCCGGGCGTAACCGTGACGGTGCGTGGGCAGGTGCAGAGTATGCACGACTCGTTTACGGGGCTTGGTCTGGGCATGATCTTCGCGGTATTACTGGTGTATTTGCTGATGGTGATCAATTTTCAAAGCTGGCTCGATCCGTTCATCATTCTTACGGCGCTGCCGGGAGCCGCGTGCGGAATTCTGTGGATGCTGTTCCTCAGCGGGACTACGTTCAGTGTGCCATCGTTGATGGGAGCGATCATGACGGTGGGCGTGGCCACGGCCAACTCCATCCTGATGGTCACGTTTGCCAACGATCAGCGCTCCGCGGGGATGAACTCGATTGAGGCGGCGTCCTCGGCGGGTGCGACGCGGCTTCGCCCGGTGCTGATGACGGCACTGGCGATGATCATCGGCATGCTGCCCATGTCGCTTGGACTAGGCGAGGGCGGCGAACAGAACGCTCCGCTGGGTCGCGCTGTGATTGGCGGCCTATTGGTTGCCACCGTCACGACCTTGCTGATTGTGCCGATCATTTACAGCCGCCTGCGCAAGCATGATCCTGACGCGATGCAGATGGAAGAAGTCCCCGAATAGCCCGCAAGCCGTACCATGAGAGAGGAAGATGACGCACACCCCCCATGCCGAACACCAACGCTCCAGCCGCACGCCGTATATCGGTGCGGCGCTGTTCTTTCTTGTCCTGATTGCCGTGGGTGTGCTGGCGCTGGTACCTAAGCTGCGGCACAGGGATCAGTTGCGAGTCGAAGCCCAGGAAGCCGTAGGACCGCCTGTTGTTCTGGCCACGAAACTGAAATCTGGCGAGGCCGGCGGCCATCTTGAGATTGCGGCCACCGTACAGGCGTTTGACCAGACTCCGGTCTTCGCACGCACCTCGGGTTATGTTAAGGCGCGGTATGTTGACATCGGTGATCATGTACGGCAGGGCCAACTCCTTGCGGTGATCGACGACCCGCAGACAGCCCAGGCCTTGATGCAGGCAAAGGCGACGGTGGCCCAGCTCAAAGCCCAGCTCGCTCAGGCGCAGGCGAACGCGCAACTCTCGAATGTTACGAATCAGCGTTGGCAGGGGCTAGTCAATGAGGGCGTCGTCTCCAAACAGGACGCTGATCAGCGATATGCACAGGCTGGAGCTGATGTGGCTACGGTAGAGGCCGCGAAAGCCAATATCGCAGCAGGGGAGGCAAACGTAAGAAACCTCGCTGAGCAGGAATCGTTCTCGCGTGTAACGGCGCCGTTTACCGGGGTGATTCTTTCGCGATCTATCGACAGGGGATCGCTGATCAGCTCAGGTAGCCAGAGTGGTGTAACGCAGATGTTCACGATCGGGCAGTCCGGCACAGTCCGCGTGTTTGCCAGTGTGCCCCAAGCCAGTGCCGGTGGTTTGTTCGCTGGGCATGTAGCGAAGGTCACGTTCCGCGAACTGCCCGGACAGGTCTACACCGGTACCGTTGCCCGCACCAGTCAGAGCCTTGATCCCGGAACGCGGACGCTGCTCACCGAGGTTGATCTGAAGAACGACGGACACATTCTGCCGGGCATGTATGCGACGGCCATCTTCGATCTGCCACGGGGCGCGGTCGCTCCTGTGTTGCTATCGGCGAATGCTCTGGTGATCCGTACTGCGGGGCCGCAGGCCGTTGTGTTGGACAGCGACAACATCGCTCACTTCCGCCCGATTGTGCTTGGTCGCGATCTGGGCAATGCGACGGAGGTCGTCAGCGGCCTCAAGGCTGGCGATACAGTGGTGCTCAGCCCCGGGGACGGTGTGGTCGAAGGCGCAAAGGTCCAGCCGAATATGCAGCAGTAGCCGCGGGCTTCCTGCGTATAATTTGTAGGGTTGTGCCCCGGGGAGTTTTTGTGATCGTTGAGATTGAAGGCCTGCAGAAGGTATACGACGGCAAGCAGCGCGTAGTCGCCGTCGATGGCATCGACCTCAGCGTCCGTCCCGGCGAGCTCTTCGGTCTGCTCGGCCCGAACGGAGCGGGCAAGACGACGACGATCAGCATCTGCACCACGCGCGCTCTGCCAACGGTAGGAAGGGTGCGGATCGCAGGGGTTGATGTGGTTGCCACTCCTGCGCTGGCTCGGCGAGGCATCGGTGTCGTGCCGCAGTACAACACGCTCGACCGCGCCTGCACGATCTACGAAAACATCCACTTCCACTGCCTTTACTTCGGCTTCTCACGCACAGAGGCAAAGCAGCGGACCGATCAGTTGTTGGCGCAGTTTCACCTGACGGAGCGCGCTGACGCCTACCCTGCACAGCTCTCCGGAGGACTTGCTCAACGCGTCCAGATCGCGCGCGCCATAGCGCATCGTCCGAAGGTGCTCTTTCTTGACGAGCCCAGCGCCGGTCTCGACCCGCAGAGCCGCATTGCCATGTGGGACGCGGTTCGCGGTCTGCGCGAAGAAGGAATTACGGTCGTCCTGACGACGCACTATATGGAAGAGGCCGACGAACTTTGCGATCGCGTCGCCATCATCGACCACGGCAAGATTCTCGTCGAAGATACGCCAGCCGCGTTGAAGAACTCAGTCGGCGCGCAGCGCGTCTATGAGCTCGACCTGCGGAGCCACCAGAACGTCTCGCTGCTCGTCCAACAGCTACAGCAGCTCTCCGGCATCGCCAGCGTGGAGACAACGACTGAGGGAGTACGTATCCTGGCAGAAGGGACCGAGGGCCTTCTGTCCGAGGTTGTTCATACGGCCAGTCCTTACGGGCTGCGCGACCTGACCATCACTGAAACCAGCCTGGAGACGGTCTTCATCCAGCTGACCGGACGCGACCTTCGCGAATAGGTAGGGACCCAATGACACAGGCAGCGCAACTGGAAACGACACAACCCGGAATCAGCCGCCCGGCGGAAGGCTCGAAGACGATGCAATACGTCCGCGCTTTTGTTGGGCTCTTCCTGCGCGACCTGCATGTGCTGCGACGCGAGTTGTTTCCCTTCGTCATCCGCGTCTGCATGAATCCGCTGCTGTTTTTGTTTGTCTTTACGTTCGTCATGCCGCACATGAGCGGCGGTGCTGCGATGAACCCCACAGCTGCGATGGCAGGCGGGAACTTCAGCACTGTGCTGTTACCGGGGCTGATGGCGGTGGCGATCATGTTCAGCGGGATTGCGGCGGTCGCTCTGCCGCTGGCACAGGAGTTCGGCATCACGCGCGAGATCGACGACCGCGTCATGTGCCCGCTGCCCGTCTCCGCCGTTGCGATCGAGAAGATATGTTTTTCAGCGATGCAGAGCGTGATCGCCGCTGCTGTCGTCTTTCCATTGGCGTATTACATCCCTGCCACGCCGGTCGTCGCGCATGTCAGTAGTTGGCCTTACCTGATCGTGGTGCTGGTGCTGGCGAGTCTCACATCCGGTGCTTTGGGCCTGACCATCGGAACGAGCGTCAAACCGCAGCAGATCGGGCTCATCTTTGGTGTGGTCGTCATGCCAATCACGTTTCTGGGCTGCGTCTATTATCCCTGGGTAGCTCTGAAGTACATTCGCTGGCTACAGATTGGCGTGCTCATCAATCCGATCGTCTACATGAGCGAGGGGCTCCGTTCGGCGCTGACTCCAACGCTTCCGCATATGCCGCATGCCCTCATCCTGAGCATGCTGACGTTCTTTCTTGTTCTCCTCACATGGCTTGGTATCAGAGGATTTCTGCGCCGCGTAATCGGCTAGGCTGGCTGCAGTTTTCCGCGCAGAGCCTCTGCGATCAATTGGCCATGGAAACGGCCGTTTTCGATGAAGATCTCGTTGGTCCGCTCCCCGGCAACGATGACGCCTGCAAGATAGATTCCCGGGACATTGCTCTCCAGCGTGGCAGGATCGCACACCGGAACGCGATCGTTCTCCTCGTCCAGCGTCACTCCGAGCCGTTCGATGAAATCGAAGTCCGGATGATAGCCCGTTAGCGCGAAGACAAAGTGGTTTGGAAGCGTCAGCGGACCCTGCGGCGTGGCAAGCGTGACCTCGTCCTCTGTGATGTTGGTGACGTTGCTGCTGAAGTAGGCCGAGACCTCGCCGTTCTTGATGCGGTTGCTGATGTCCGGCAGTATCCAATACTTCACGTGGCGATGCATCTCCGCTCCGCGATGCACCAGCGTCACGCGCGCACCATGCCGCCACAGGTCAAGCGCTGCAATCGCCGCCGAGTTCTTGCCACCGATCACGACAACATCCAGATCGAAGAACGGATGCGGCTCGTCGTAGTAGTGCCTGACCTTGTTGAGATCCTCGCCAGGAATGCCAAGGTAGTTTGGCAGGTCGTAGTAGCCGGTAGCGACGACGAGCTTGCGCGCCCTATGCTCCAGCACCCGACCAAAGCGATCAATGGTGTGGACGAGGAAACGGCCGTCGCTGCCAGTGACGCGCTCGACCGTCTCATACTGACGAACATCGAGCGCGTAGTGCTCGGCGACCTTGCGGTAGTACTCGAGCGCCTCGCTGCGGTTCGGCTTCTGATTAGGGCTCGAAAACGGGATATTGCCGATCTCCAGCAACTCCGGCGTCGTGAAGAAGGTCATGTTGGCCGGATAGTGAAACAGCGAGTTGCAAAGGCAGCCCTTGTCGACTAGGAGAGCGGTGAAGCCCGCCCGCTGGGCCTCGATTGCGCAGGCCATCCCAGTGGGCCCGGCGCCGATTACCAGCAAATCAACGATGTCTTCCGCGGCATGATCGCTCATGCTTCCATCTTACTGAATACGCTGTCGCAATCGCCGCCCTAGTCGAGGACGACGAGTTTGTGTGCGATGGCGAACAGTGCCAACTCGAGCCGCGTCGACACGCCCGTCTTGTCGAAGATGTTCGAGAGATGCCGCTTCACCGTCTCCTCGCTGATGGCGAACTGCTTGGCAACATCCTTATTGCTGCAGCCTTCGACGATGCAGGTCACTACCTCGAGCTCGCGCGGAGTCAGCCCATACGTCTTCTTCTCAGGCGTAGAGGCAGCCTGCTTCATTAGCTCGTTGAGCGCCGTGACCAGGTTGGCGACGCGTTCCCCGCCGATCCAGTAGTCGCCGGCCAGTACGGCTCGCAGCGACTTCGACAGATCGCCAGCCACTGCGTCTTTGAGCACGATACCCCGTGCGCCGATCTGCAGCGCCTCAATGATCTGCTGAGTCGAGATCGTGCTGGTCAGCAGGATAATCTTCACCCGCGGCGACTTGCTCATGATGGCGCGCATGGCCTCAAGGCCCGGCAACCGCGGCATCAGCAGGTCGAGCAGCAGGATATCTGGCTCGAGCTCCAGCGTCTGCGTAATGGCAACATCGCCGTCCTCGGCCTCACCGACGACCTCGAAGCCGGGCTCGCTCTCCAGCATGTTCTTCACGCCAAAGCGCACTACAGGATGATCGTCAGCGACGACGATGCGGATAGGTGCAGTCATAACAGCTGATAGTGTCTCGGCAGATCGCTTCAATACTTCATTCATGCGTACAAATCTCCTTATAACCCTGGAGTTATTTCTTATGTTCAATTTCGTGTGCGACCAGCATACGCTCCAGCCGTTCGCAACCTAGCAGGAATTCATCAAGCGTAGCTACATGATTAGTAGCGTCCAGACCCCTCATCTCCATGGAAGCTGCAAGTCTTTGCAATTCAGTGGCGCCAACCATGCCGCATCCCCCTTTGATGGCATGCGCTTCCTTGCGATACGCATTGTCATCCCCTCCAGATACCGCGAGCCGCATGGCCCCAATACGCCGCCGCGCATCGTCCAGACAGAGTGCATATAGTTGACCCAGCCGCTCCGGACGCATCGACGCGGCCAGCTTCTCATAAATAGTCTGATCGAGCACGGTTACATCTTCAAGAATCGCCTCGCCAGCCGGGGCCACCGTGCGGCCCGCGATCACCGCCGCAAATATCTCCATGGAAAACGGCTTCTGTATAAATCCATCAAATACCTGTCGGACGTCCTGCGCAGGTTCACTTCCGCTCATGGCCAGCAGTATAGTTTGCGGGCCACAGACAGCCCGTATCTGGCGCACCAGCTCGATGCCTGCCAAACCCGGCATCTGCAGGTCGGTCAGTACCACCTCCGGTAGAGATCCCTGAGCTTCCCTCAGCCGTAGCAACGCCGCATCTCCGGATTCAACGGCCTCCACCGAGTACCCCTGTCTGGCCAGCAGCAGGGCCAGCACCTCCCGGCTCACAGCATCATCATCGACTACCAACACTCGGACCCGCACCGCACCATTACTCATGTTGGCAAAGAGTATCAATTGATAGGCCCCAGTTCCACTCCATCCTGCGATGGCGGTACAGTAGTTGCCATGGGCCAGCAGGAAGACCAGCAGGAAGATCCGAGGCATCCCAACAGTGAAGTCGCGGCAGAACTGGCCGCCCTGTCGGCTCGGGTCGGGGCACTCGAGCGGGAATTAGCCCTGCTGCGCCATTCGTCGCCCGCCGCGTCCCCGGAGCAGGTGCCGCCGCCACCGTGCGTTACGGAAACCACTGTCGCACCAAATCCTTCTCCATCCAGAGCCTCACTCGAGAACCGCATCGGCTCGCGGCTCTTCAACTTCATCGGAATATTCGCACTTCTCATCGGCTCAGGCTGGTTCCTCAAGCTTGCGATGGACAACCACTGGATAGGCCCGCTAGGGCGAGTCCTCGCCGGCCTGATCGCCGGAACCGCAATCATCCTATGGTCTGAACGGTTCCGCCGGCAGGGCTTCAGCGTCTTCTCCTACTCACTCAAGGCGGTGGGCAGCGGAGTGCTGTACCTCTCGCTCTGGGCTGCCTTCCAGCTCTATCACCTGATGCCCGCCAGTCTTGCGCTTGTCATGATGATTCTGGTCACCGCATGGAACGCCTATATGGCCTGGTCGCAGAACAGTGAGCTGCTGGCAGCCTATGCGCTTGCTGGAGGGATAGCGACGCCGCTGCTGCTCTCGACCGGGAGCAACCATCAGATATTTCTCTTCAGCTACCTCCTCGTGATCGATATCGCAACCGTCGTTCTGGTCCGGCTGAAACCCTGGCCCCGGCTCCTGCT
>DATDHL010000037.1:0-2614 GCA_036521575.1 Edaphobacter sp.
ACCGGCTGGCCCAGGCCCAGACGGCGTGCCGGGAGCAGGAAATCTCACTCGAACAGCGCGAGGCGGCCCTGGCCGCGACCCAGGCCCATCTCGACCAGCAGCAAAAGCGCAGCGAGGGCCGAACGCAGCATACCGAACGCCGGCTCGCGCTCCTGCAGGAAGAAACCGAGCACCTCGCCCGCGCGCTCATCCCCGACAGCGACGGACCGCAGACCCTGGAACGGGCGGCGTAATCGTCGCGGCGGGCGTTTCAATCTGCCAAACCGGAGGCTGTGCCAAACGATTTGGGGCCTGGTTCAAAAGCGGAAGTGCCAATGAACGACAGCGATAAAGCAGGGTGCGAGCGCGCGCAAGACCATCACCTGGGTCGGCACGCCGTAGCTTCTCAATAAGCCTGGATTTTGGCGCAGCTGATCGGAACCCGTTTTCCTACACTCAGCTGTATGAAGATGGAGCTTCCAGATATTCCGGCCGATGAACGCACTCCCCTCGTTGAGAGTCTGCTCGCCATCATCCGGGTCCAGCAAGACCGCATTCAGCAATTGGAAGCGAGCGTCCAGGAGCTACGTGACGAGATCGCCCTTCTTAAGGGGCAGAAGCCGCGTCCCGACATCAAGCCCAGCCAGTTGGAGGCCAACCAGCCGAAGCCGAAGCCGCCGGCGGGCAGCAAGCGGCCGGGTTCGGCCAAGCGGCCGAAGACTGACGAACTGCACATTGATCATGAGGTGCCGCTGTACCACGAAGGCCTTCCCGTTGGCGCTACCTTGAAGGGCTACGAACCGTACGTTGTTCAGGACATCCTGATCAAGAACGACAACACCCGTTATCTACGAGCACGCTATAAGTTACCCGACGGCAGCTCCGTGTTAGCGCCATTTCCCGCCGGCGTGTTGCCGGTCGAAGGCGGGCACTTTGGTGCGAATCTGATCGCGTACATTCTGGACCAGTACCATCAGGCGCAGGTCACGGAGCCGCTGTTGTTGGAGCAACTGTGGGAGTACGGCATCGACATCTCGGCGGGCCAACTCCACCGCATCCTGACCGAGAACAAGGAGCACTTTCATCAAGAGAAGGGCGAGGTGCTGGCGGCGGGATTGACGGAATCATCGTACATCGGCGTCGATGACACCGGAGCACGCCATCGAGGCAAGAATGGTTATTGCACGGCGATTGGCAATGAGCTGTTCGCCTATTTTGAGAGTACCGACAGCAAAAGCCGGCTGAACTTTTTGCAAGTCCTGCAAGGCAGCCAACGTGACTACGTGATCAACGACACGGCATTGATCTACTGGAAACGACAGGAACTGTCGCAGGCCATGGTGACCCAATTGACTCAAGGGCCCCAGGCGTTTGCTGGAGAGCAGGCTTGGCAGACCCGGCTCAGCGAGCTGGCCATCACCAACGAACGGCTGGTGCGGATCGTCACGGAGGGAGCACTCTTGGGCGGCCTGATCGCCCGCGGTGTATCGCCTGACTTGGGAGTGCTCAGTGATGGCGCCCCGCAGTTCGTGCTGTTCGTGCATGCCGCCTGCTGGGTTCATGCCGAACGGCCTTTCGACAAACTGATCCCGCACAACGAGGAACACCGCGCCGCGATCGAGAAGGTCCGCACACACCTCTGGAACCTCTACAAGGACCTGAAGGCCTATCGCGAGAACCCCGACGAAGCTGCACGGCCCGAGTTGACGGCCCGCTTCGACGCTTTGGTGGAGCAGCGGACCGGCTATCCCCGCATCGATGGCGTGCTCAAGGACATGCGTGACCACAAGGCGGATTTGCTGCGTGTGCTGGAGCGGCCTGAAATACCGCTGCACAACAACGCCATGGAATCGGACATCCGGGAATTCGTCAAACGACGCAAGATCAGTGGCGGGACGCGTAACGACGCGGGCCGGCGCTGCCGAGATACGTTTGCCAGCTTGAAGAAAACCTGCCGCAAGCTGGGGGTACGCTTCTGGGACTATCTGCAAGATCGGGTTCGCGGATCGGGCCTGATCCCCCGCTTAGCGGAGCTGATCCGCAAGCAAGCGCGACAAAACACTGCCCCCAAGGGCCAAGCCGTGCCCGCCTGTTGAAAGACCGGCGAGCACGTTTTCAAATAGAATGCGAAGCTATCGGAGAATCCCTCAGGAGGGACTGCGCGCCGACATCGAGTCCCGGCGAATCAGGGTTTTTGAGAAGCTACGCTGGACTGTTGTAAGCCGCTATTTACCCAGTAGTTACTGCAAGAGTTGCCCGCCAAATCGAGGCATGGTTCAGAGATGGGTGTCAAGAAGTGCCACAATGAGACACCCACATCGCTGGACTTCACTGGCGCGTCAGATACGGTCCATGGGGCGTCGATGTGTGCGCTGTGTGCGCATGTGGTGCAATGCAATGCAGTCAATCAATTTCCATCGAAGGGCGCCGAATGGCACCGATTGATAGCGTGCGGCAACCTCTGGCAATTCGTCGCGCGGTGGAAATGGTGGCAAGGCGTGGCAACGGTGGCAAGGCGTGGCAACGGTGGCAAGGCGTGGCAACGGTGGCAAGGCGTGGCAACGGTGGCAAGGCGTGGCAACGGTGGCAAGACGTGGCAACGGTGGCAAGACGTGGCAACGGTGGCAAAAAACCG
>DATDHL010000038.1:0-1673 GCA_036521575.1 Edaphobacter sp.
AGGTCAAAACTCTTGCATTCTACCAACGGGCTTATGATCGGTCTTTTAGCGGTACGAACATCAATAGGCAGGCCCTGAAAGCAACGTCCGCTGCGTAGTCTGATAGAACCCATACAGCGCCACGCCAACGAACCCAACCAAGGGGACAACATATCCCAGAGCCAGGCTTCCCGTCTGCCGCGCAATCAACCCAAGCACAGGCGGAAAGATAGCTCCCCCCACAATCGCCATCACCAGCAGCGAGCCAGCAATCTTCGTATTCCGCCCGAGCCCTTTCAACCCCAGCGCAAAGATTGTCGGAAACATAATCGAAAGGAAAAACCCGCTAGCCACCACAGCCCAGGCCCCAATAAGCCCCGGCTTAAGCACAGTCACCAACATCAGCAAAGCATTCATCACGCCATAAACACCCAGCATCACACTAGGCCGAATAAACCGCATCAAAGGAGTCGAAACAAAGCGCCCCGCAGCCAGCGCAATCAGCGTACTCAGCAGATATAGCGCAGCCGTCCGCTCGCTCACTGCCGTGTACTGCTTCATATAAGGAATCAAGCTGCTCCACGATGAAATCTGAGCCCCCACATTGCAGAAGTTCGCTGCCACCGCAATCCAGATCGCTGGAATCTTCAGTAACTCCCCAAAGCTCCCATGATCTTCACCAGCACCCTCATGTTCCGACTGGATCACCGGAAACTTGGTCCGCGAAAGAATAAACGCACAAATCAGCACCACCGCACCAAACGTCAGATACGTAGGCACCACCCGCATAATCTCCGTGTGGAGATAAGCCTTGTAGGTCCCCGCCACCTTCATCGCCTCAATCTGCGCCGTATTCGGCTCCACGCCCGAGAAGATGAAGAACGTGCCAATCAGCACCCCCGTAATCGTCCCCGGAGGGTTGAACGACTGCGAAAAATTCAACCGCTGCTCCGAAGTCACCGGATCGCCAAATTGAGCAATAAACGGATTAGCCGCCGTCTCCAGGATCGAAGCCCCGCTGCCGACGGTAAACAAGGCAATCAGGAACATCGAATACTGCCCACTCACCGCCGCCGGCCAGAACAGCACCATCCCCGACCCAAACAGCAGCAGCCCGGTCACCATCCCGGCCTTATACCCCCACCGCCGCATCAACAACGCCGCAGGAATCGCCATGCAAAAGTAGCCAAAAAAATTTGCCGTCTGCACCAGCTGCGCGCTGAACTGCGACAGCTCAAACGACTTCTTGAACTGTTGCACCAGAATGTCCGTCAGGTTATTCGACATGCCCCAAAGAAAGAACAGCACCGTCACCAGCACAAACGGCAACATCTGCCCCACAGGAAAAACCGGATGCTGCTTCCCTGCCTCAGCCTTCACACTTCCGCCAACCGACGTCGAAACCTGCATCAACCCAACCTCTCTTCTAACCGACGAATAATCCTAACCGCTGAGGCTAGATCTGCACCATGATCTTCGTAAACTTCTCCGGAGCCGCACTCCACTCGCCCAGAATCCGCGCCGCGTCCTCCATCGGCACAATCGCGCTCACCGCATCCTCCACCGGAAACCGCCCAGCCTCGAGCATCCGGATCACCTCGCGAAAATCCTCCGGCAACGCATTTCGCGACCCAAGAACATCCAATTCCTTCTGCACAAACAATCGAGTCTCATAAGACACCGGCTCCTTCGCA
>DATDHL010000039.1:0-12242 GCA_036521575.1 Edaphobacter sp.
AAATCAGGCTGGAACGGCGCAATACGCTGGTAGACGCCATCGAGATCCTTGGTGGCATTGAAATCGTGATGGCTGATGATGAGGGCAATACCGGTGTCGCGCAGCTTCTGCAACTCGCCCTTCTTCAAAGCCTCTGCAGATTCAAGCTCCAAATCAACAAGGTGAAAGCCCGCACCAGCAGCCTTCGAAAGAATTTCCATCTCAGCAGCCACGGTGCCAGAAAATTTTCCTCCATTCGCTGCGCGCCGACAGGTCGCAATAGAGGTCACTGCGGTGTTCTCTTCGAAGAAGTGCTTGAGCTTCGGAAGGGCAAGCATTGGCTTATCGAGGTAGTCGAGGCGGAACTCGAGAAAGGGCGTCTCTTTGACTACGGTGCTCGCTTTTTCGAGCATTTCGGCGGCTGTCGTGCCAATGATGGCTACGCAGACTTTGCCGATGCGGGAACGGAGAAATTGCGGGGCTACGCTAGGCACATTCGCTCTCATGTCTACAATCGCGGTATCTTACAGACCCGCGAGTTTGGATGCAAATTTTGTTGAAACAAAAGGTACTTAGCGTGACCTGCCAAATTGCCAACGTGGGATCTCGGTCACGCGGGAACACCTGATTGTAGACGTTATGGGTGAGTAAAAGTCACATATTTGAGCCAGAAATTAGATCGATTTTCGGCTTTAGAATGAAGGGATTATGGAATGGGTTGCGGAGCTTGTGGTCGCAGGCGGGTGGGAGCGGTATAAGTGGCTGCTACATGGGTTTAGCACGCGGGCGGGGGGCGTTTCTACGGTGTATTCGGCGGGGGTGGGGGAGCTTAATTTGGGGTGGACGAAGGAGGACGATCCGGCTTGTGTGAGGGAAAATCGTGGCCGTTTTCTGCGGTTAGTTGGTGGTGAAATGTGTGGCAAACGTGGTTTGCGGATGGTAAATGTGCGGCAGGTTCACGGGAACGTGGTGCGGGTGATTCGGGAGGAAGATGGGGTCTTTGAGGGGAGGCTCGAGACTGCTGAGGGGAAGGCGGTGCTGGAGGGGGATGGGCTGGTGACCGATGTGCCGGGTGTGTTGCTGGGAGTGGGGACGGCAGATTGTGTTCCGGTGCTGGTGGTGGATGTGGAGAAGAGGGCTGTGGGAGCGTTTCATGCCGGGTGGCGGGGGACGGTGACTGGGATCGTCGTGGAGGGGATCGAGGCGATGCGGCGGGAGTATGGGTCCTGTCCGGAGGATTTGAGAGCGGTGGTGGGCCCGAGCATTGGGGCTTGCTGCTATGCGGTGGGGGAGGAGGTTCGGTCGCAGTTCAGGGCGCGATTTGGGTATGCTGACGAGTTGTTTCGAGAGGTTTTGGATGGTGCGGATTCGAAGCTTTATGTGGATCTTTGGGAGGCGAATCGGCGGCAGTTGGTAGATGCTGGGGTGGAACAATCGCAGATCGCTATGGTGGGGGAGTGCACGGCTTGTACTCGGGAGGGGACGGGAGTGAGGCGATATTTTTCGCATCGCGCCGAGCGGGGGGTGGCGGGGCGGATGCTGAATGTGATCGGGATCGCGAAGTAGGGTAAAAGCGTCCGGCTTTTGGGTGGCCCAATTCTATAAATTTGAACCGGTTCAAAAAAAGTTCTTGACCGAGTCCTGTTTCTCGTGCAGGATTTGACCATGTTCAAAAATGAGCTTGCGACGGACAAGGCGGAGCAGACGCGGAGAGCGATCTTTGAGGCTGCGTTGGCATTGTTTCGGGAGAAGGGCTTCGACGCGACGACCATGCAGGAGGTTGCTGTGCGGGCGGGTGTCGCCAAGGGAGCGGCGTACTACTACTTTCCTGGCAAAGAGGCGATTATTCAGGCGTACTACGAAGCCGTGCAGCGCAGCCATGAGCAGATGTGCGGGGCGGCCTTTGTGACGGACAAGAGCCTGAAGAGCCGGCTCAAGGTGGCGATGCACTCGAAGTTCGATCTTGTCCGTGAGGACCGCAAACTCCTGGGCGTGGTTTTTCGATATACGGGAGAGCCTGAGAATCCTCTTTCGTGTCTTGGGAAGGGAACGGCTGAGATTCGGGAGCGAAGTGTTCGAGTGTTTGAAGATGCGGTTGCGGTGGAGCCGTTGCCTAAGGACCTTATGCGGTTGCTGCCCTTGGCTTTGTGGGCGTTGCAGATGGGTTTGCTGGTGATGTTTCTTTACGACGGCTCGAAGGAACAACAGAGGACGCGCAAGCTAGCGGATGGTGCGCTTGATCTGACCTTGAAGCTGCTGGTGCTGGTGAAGCTGCCGATACTGCGGCCTGTTCGGAGCAAGCTGCTGGCTCTTTTGACGGAGGCGGAGTTGTTGTAAGAGCGAGAGGGTGTACCCAAAGGAGGAACACGTTGGAGCCGACTGAGGAACAGCAACATGAGAGGGACGACCGCTGGGTCGTGGTTGTGTTGATTCTTGCGCTGAGCATAGGGTCGGCGCTGTATCGAATTCTGATGCATGAGCGACTAGGCCACAGCGCAGCGTTGTTTCTGGGAATTCCGGCGATCCTTGCCATTCTGCTGGCGTTTGCGCCGAAGTCGCGCACTGTGACGGGTGGGATCATAAAGGGCATCACGATGGCGCTGCTGCTGGTGGCTCCTTTGCTTGGCGAGGGGTACCTGTGCATTCTGTTTGCCTCGCCCTTGTTTTATTTTGTGGGGATTCTTGTTGGCAGTGCGGTGGATTACGTGAGAAGAAGGCGGGGCGAGACGCTGACTTGCCTTGCCGTGTTGTTGTTGCCGATGTGCCTTGAAGGTGTGGTGCCGGAGCTAACGTTTTATCGAGGGCAGACGGTTTCAGAGCGCCGGGTTGTGAACGCGGCGGAGAGAGAGGTTACTGCCGCGTTGGAGCAGAGTCCGCGAATTGGTGTTCCTTTGCCGCGGTTCCTGCGGATAGGGTTTCCGCGGCCACTGGAGGTAGCGGGAGCGGGGCTGGAGGTGGGCGCATCGAGGACGATTCATTTTGCGGGAGCGGAGGGGGATCCTCCGGGCGATCTTGTGATGCGGGTGGCGGCTGCGAGACCGGGATATGTGCGATTCGAGACGGTGAGCGATGCGAGCAAGCTGACTCAGTGGATTCGATGGACGAGTTCAGAGGTGAACTGGAAAGCAGTGGATGCGACGCACACTGAGGTTGTGTGGACGATCTATTTTGATCGACAGCTTGATCCGGCCTGGTACTTTGGGCCGTGGGAGAGATTTGCGGTGAAGAAGGCTGCCTCATATCTGATTGAGGCAAATGCCACGCCTGCGGAAGGGGTGGAGAGATGAGCACCGCAGAATGGACGGAGGTTGCGGCGATCTATGTTCCGTTGATGGCGGCGATTCTTTTACGGCTGATTCATGGAAGGAGGGAGAGACAGTTTGCGGCGTGCCTGCTCGGCTCGTTGTGGGTTGCCACGACGCTGCCATTGCTGGAACGAGTGAATGCGTGGGCTGGATGGTGGGCATTTCATGGTGATTTCGGGGTGCCAAGCGGAATGCCGTTGGAGCTTTATTTCGGATGGATGCTTTTGTGGGGAGTGGTGCCACAGATGGCATTTCCGCGATTGAGGCTGAGGTGGGTGGTGATGGTGTTGATCGCAGTCGACTTGGTCACGATGCCTTTGTTTGGTGCGGTGGTCGTTCTGAATTCAGGGTGGCTTGTTGGTGAAGCTGCTGAGATTGCAGTTGTGCTTGCGCCTGCGCTTTGTCTTGCGAGATGGACTCTGGAGGATAGGCATCTGCGATGGAGAGCAACGATGCAGGTTATTGTTGCGGGACTGCTATTTCTGTACATGTTGCCTGCGGTGTTATTTGGATGGTTCAGAGGAGTGGGATGGGCACCGCTGCTGGCCATGAACGGCTGGGTGAGACAGATGGGGATGCAATTGTTGGTGCTGCTGGCTCTGACGGGTGTTTCAGCTGTGATGGAGTTTGCGGAGCGCGGAGACGGTACGCCGATCCCATATGATCCACCGAAGAAGCTAGTACGGAGTGGAATGTATCGGTATGTTGCGAATCCGATGCAGATATCTTGCGCGATGGTGATGCTGTTGTGGGCAACGATGCTGGGGAGCGGTTGGTTTGCCTGTGCGGCTGTGATGGCGGTGGTGTATAGCGTTGGTATTGCCGAGTGGAACGAAAGGGAAGACTTGAAGGGCAGATTTGGAGAGGCGTGGGTGGCGTATCGTGCAGTGGTGAAGAACTGGCGGCTGCGATGGAGACCGTATGTTGGAGAGACGACTGCGCGGATCTATATCGCCGAAGGCTGTGGGCCGTGTAGTGAAGTGTGGCGTTGGCTTGCTGAGCGTAAGCCTGTGGGGATGGAGATTGTGGCTGCGGAGACTTTGCCGTATGGGTCGATACGGCGGATGCGTTATGTTTGCGATGACTATGAGGTAGAGGGGGTACGGGCCTTCGCGAGAGCGCTGGAGCATCTTCATTTTGGATTCGCGTTCGTGGGTGCTGGAGTGAGATTGCCCGGGGTGTGGCAGGCGATTCAGTTTGTTGTGGATGAGTGTGGGTTGGGGCCGCGGGTGGTGGGTAAGAGGTGTGGGTGAAGGCGAGTGTGCATCCGGGAAAGCACGGGAAGATTAACCTGAGCTAGTGGGTGGAGATTTGCTTGAGGAATGCGATCAGGTGGCGCCGTTCGTCTGGTTTGGCAACGTGAAATTCCATGTTGTTGCCAGGGACGAGGGCGTCGGGATGGGCTAACCAGCGATCAAGGGATTCCGCAGTCCAGGTGATGTGTGCCTTCCTGAGCGCGTCTGAGTATTCGAAGTGGGGGGCTGTGCCGGAGACTCGTCCATAGATGCCGGAGAGCTGAGGGCCTTCGAGGTTTCTATCGAATGAGTGACAACCGATGCAGCGTCGCTTATAGATGGCTCTTCCTTGATCCGCATTGGCTGGCAATGTCGTGGAGGAGCTGGCCACATCGCCGCCGGGGGCGCTGCGTGCCCAGGCGGTGAGAGTTTGTTGATCGGCATCGGTGATGTGGGCGTTCCAATGAATGATTCGATACTGGAGGGGCGACATGGCGCCGGATTGGGTCTGTTGAACGATCTTTGCGATCAACGTTTGTTGCTGGTCGGGCGTGAGTGTCTCCCAGGTCGATAGATTCATGCGCTTGCGGCCTTCGATGATGTCGCGCTCCATAAGCCACGATGCAGGCGCGAAGTTGGAGTACCAGGGAGAGTGCGTGTTTTCGGAATGGCAGTCGGCGCATTTTTCGATGAGGAGTGTACGCGCGTCGTTCGGCACGGATGCGTGTTCCATGAGGGGACGCGGATCTGCGGGTGCGGCGTGCAGATGCGCGTCTCCAAAAGGATGGGCATGAGCCAGCGCAAGCGAGAGTGCGAAGGCTGTAACGGCGACGAGAGAGAAGAGCGCTGGTTTCATTCGGAATCCGCCAGGGATGAGTCTACGATGGCGAGGTGACTCGCTCGCGAGACGAACTTGACTTTGGTGATGCCGAGGACTTTTTGCAGGTTAGCTGCGGGAACGACCATGGGGCCTGGGTTGGGAGCCTTGCCGGGGGCAGGCTGCGGAAACGCGGTGGAGGTTGCAGTGTGGAAGGCGATGTTTCCTTCGACCTTCTGCACGATCTGGTGGATGTGCCCGTTGAGGACGGTGACTGAGCCGAAACGCTTGAGATAGGAGAGAGCCTCTGCTCCATCCTGCGTGCCCCATCCCCAGTCGGGGTAGACCATCCAGAGAGGGATGTGGGCGAAGATGATGATGGGCGTGGACGCCGAGAGCGATGCGAGGTCTTGCTTCAGCCAGCTGAGCTGTTCCGCGCCGAGTTTGCCCATGGCGTCGATCTGAAGAACGTTGTTGAGGCCGATGAAGTGAACTCCCTTGTGGTTGAAGCTGTACCAGCCGTTGCCGATGGTTCCCTTGCCGAAGCGTTCGCGGTAGAGGGCGCCGTCATCGAGAGCGGTGTCGTGCTCTCCGGGCACGTAGAAAGTCTGGCCGACCTTTGCCTCCTTGATGATCTGTTGCGCGGTATCGAACTCGGCGGCCTTTGACGATTGCGTGATGTCGCCGGTGTGCAGCATGAAGTCAGGAGCAGATGTGTGCAGGGCGTTGATCTTGTTGATGGCAAGCCTTAGGGTTCCTGCAACGTCCTGGTTGGCTGCCCTGTTGAAGCCGATGTGACTGTCGCTGATCTGAACAAAGCTGAAGGAACTGGAGTTTTGTTCGGGTACAGCGGTCGCTTTGCCAGTAGCGGCAAAGAGGCGGGAGGTGGGTACTCCACCGGCGAGCGTCCAGAGAAGGCCGGTGCCTGCCCAGGCCATGCAGCTCAGGAAGTTGCGGCGGTCGATTCCATCCTCGGTGGGGGTGATGGGCTCGGTGGTTGCCGCCTCTCGGGTTGCGGCAGTGGTATCGGAAAGATTGAGTTCGGGTGCGGCGTTGTGTTTGTGGTTCATGTGAAATTCCTCTGCTCACGTAAACTGCAAAGCGACGGTTTTATTCACGGGCCCTGGGAATAATTTTGTATTCCTTCAGTTTTCTTCTATGTAGGAGCGATTCCTGTGCCGTGGAAGAGTCTGACTCGCGAAAGCGATCGACAAAACGATGCGTTTGAAGAGCTGGCTCTGCCTCTCTTTCCCTCGCTCTATAACGTCGCGTACTGGCTCACACATAGCCAGCCTGACGCGGAGGATCTGGTGCAGGAGACGTTCTTCAAGGCGCTGCGCGGATTTGCCGGATTCGAGCAGGGAACGAACTTCAAGGCATGGATCTTCCGCATCCTGAGAAATACTTATCTGACGTCGAAGACAGGCCTTGCGGCGATGCGGACGGTCTATCTCGATGAGCAGGAGAGCGGCCTTGAAGCGACGGTGGACTGGGATACGCCCGAGAGCAGGATGGTTGCGCTGAGCGATCAGGCTGAGGTGCGGTCAGCGATGGACACACTGCCACCGGCTTTGTTGGAGGTGCTTCTGCTCTGCGATGTGGAAGAGATGAAATACAAGGATATAGCCGTGGTGCTGGAGATTCCGATTGGTACGGTCATGTCGCGTGTTGCGCGTGCGCGTGGAGCTTTGCGTCGCGTACTGATGCGGGCTCGGGAGGAGCGCCTATGAGAGAACACTTGGACGCCACGTTGCTGAATGCCCTGGTGAGCGGAGAGTTGTCTTCGGAAGAGCGCACTGCGGCGAGCGAACATCTTGCGGAGTGTGCGTCGTGCACGGCTGGCGCGTTGTCGAGCGCAATGCTGAAGCTGGCGACAGCGCAGGCGGGCATGCGATATGCGCCTTCGCCACAGTTCGCGGAGCGGATAGCTCGCCAGAGCAGGGGATTGCACGTCGTGAGTAAGGCGTCGCCACAAAGAGCGATGTTGGCATGGGCCACTGCCGCTGTTGTTGCTATTGCGGCTCTCGTCTCTTTTGCGACGTTGCACCGCGCTCAGAGGAATGAGGTCGCGACGTTGACAAGGTCTGCTCTTGCTACCGAAGTAGTGGACAGGCATATCGCCGCACTCGCGACAGACAGTCCGTTTGAAGTTGTCTCATCGGACAAGCACACGGTGAAGCCATGGTTCCAGGGAAAGCTCCCGTTCAGTTTTAATCTTCCTGAGACGCTCCCTGAAGGTACGACGCTGGAAGGGGCGAACCTTACCTATTTGTACGGTCAGCCGACGGCGCAGCTTATTTATCGTGTTCGCAAGCACCGCGTGTCCATCTTTCTGATGTCGAAAAATGACGTGGGAGAACCTCCTGCAGAGGCGGCAGGTTTTCAGGTTCGAACTTTCACGACCGATCATTTCACAGCGTTGGCCGTCAGCGATGTCAACGCTGGCGACCTGGACGCTCTGACCAAGGTCTTCAAGGAAGCGCAATAGCTGAGTTTTTAAGCACGGCGATGCGATGACTATTCTGAGGAAGCTTCCTCCAAGTGCAAGTGATGGGCCGGCTTTTGCCGGAGCAGGAGGGGAAGGACGAAGAGGATGGCGATGATGGTGGTGATCATGCCTCCTACGACGACTCGGGCGAGAGGTTGCTGGGCCTGGGCTCCGATGCCGTTGGAGAGCGCGGCGGGAAGGAGGCCAAGGCCGGCGGCGAGGCAGGCCATGACGACGGGGCGCATCTCGTCGACGCAGCCGTGCTCGAGGCCGGTGCCGTCGATGCTTTCGCGTTGGGCACGGCGGACTCCGGACATGAAGACGACGCAGCCGAGGGTGGCGACGCCGATGAGGGAGGTGAAGCCGACGGCGGCGGAGATGCTAAAGGGCGTTCGGCTGATGAAGAGGGAGACGGCTCCGCCGACTGCTGCGAAGGGCAGCGTAGCGATGACGATGAAGGCGTCCTTCCAGGTGCCGAATTGCATGTAGAGAAGGATGACGATGATTGCCAGTGAGATGGGAATGATGACGGCTAGGCGGCGCTGCTCTTTACGGAGGGAGTCGAACTCACCGGCCCAGGTGTAGTTGTAGCCAGTGGGCAGGGGAACTTGCTGCTTGAGCTTGGCTTGCAGGTCGTTGATGGTGGTGGCGAGGTCGCGGCCGCGTACGGAGAACTTGATGGGGATGTAGCGGCGTCCGCCTTCGCGATAGATCATGAAGCTGCCTTCGCGGATGGAGACGTCGGCGATCTGGCCTAGGGGGATGCGGCCTCCGTCGGCGGTGGGGACGAGGATGGCGCGGATGGCTTCGGGGGTGCTTCGGTTGGACTCGGGGTAGCGGACGGTGAGGTCGAAGCGGCGGTCTCCCTGGATGACCTGGGTGATGGGTGCTCCGCCGATGGCTGCCTGGACGGCGGCGTTGATGTCACCAGCGAGGATGCCGAAGCGGGCGGCTTTGGCGCGGTCGATCTGGATGACGAGCGAGGGCTGGCCTCCGACTTTGAAGACGCCTACGTCGGCTACGCCGGGGACGGACTTCATGACCTGTTCGATCTTATCGGAGAGGCTGGTGAGGGTGTCGAAGTCGTCGCCGAAGAGCTTGAGGGAGTTCTCGCCTTTGACGCCGGACATAGCTTCTTCGACGTTGTCCTGAATGTTCTGCGAGAAGTTGAGCTCGATGCCGGGGAAGCGGGAGAGGCGGCGGTTCATCTCATCGATGAGCTGCGGTTTGGTAAGGCTGGGGCGCCAGTCCTGTTGCGGTTTTAGGGCGACGGAGACTTCGATGTTGTTGAAGGTGGAGACGTCGGTGCCGTCGTCGGGGCGGCCCATCTGGGAGACGGTTTGGGTGACCTCGGGGGATTCGGCGATGACGGCGCGGAGTTGGTTGGCGAGGTTGGCGGAGGTGTCGAAGGAGATGTCCTGGGGGAGGGTGGCTCGGATCCAGAGGTTGCCTTCTTCGAGAGGAGGCATGAACTCGCCACCTACGAGAATGAAGCAGAGGACTCCGAGGGCTAGCATGGCGGCGGTGCCGATCCATACGATGGAGGTGTGGCGGAGGGCGTGGTGGAGGAGGTACTCGTAGCGGTTGCGCAGGCCGCGGCTGAGCCAGGTGTAGCCGTCACCGACTTTTTGCTCGGTGGGCGCGGTGACGTAGCCGAGGACGGGGGCGAAGATGAGGGCGAAGAGTAGCGCTCCTAGGAGAGCGAATCCGTAGGTGACGGACATTGGGGAGAAGATCTGTCCGGCGACGCCTTGCATGGTGAAGAGGGGGATGAAGGCGATGAGAATGATGGCGGTGGAGAAGAGGACCGGACGCGCGGCGTCGGTGACGCCTTCGACGATGAGGTCGCCGGTTTCTTCACCGGGGACTCGGCGGGAGAGCTTTCGATAGATGCTCTCGAGCACGATGATGGAGGAGTCGACGAGGATGCCGAAGTCGATGGCACCGATGGAGATAAGGTTGGCGGAGCGGCCTGTGAGCACCATCATGCCGAAGGCGAAGAGGACCGCGAAGGGAATTGTGACTGCCGCGATGAAGGTGATGCGGAGATCGCCGAGCATCGACAGGAGTACGAGCGTGACGAGGATGAGGCCGGTGATGATGACCTCGCGGACGGTGTGGGTCGTCCGGTTGATGAGGGTCGTGCGGTCGTAGACTGTGCTGATGTGCATGCCGGGAGGAAGGAGACTGGCGGTGTTGAGGCTGGCTATCTTTTCCTTGAGGGCTTTGAGGGCGGGAAGGGATTTTTCTTCCTTCTGGAGGAGAACGATGCCGAGGACGATGTCGTTTTGTTTGTCGCGGCCTACCTGGCCCAGGCGGGGCTGGAAGCCTTCGGTGACTGTGCCGATGTCGCGAACGGTGATGGGGGTGCCGTTCTTTTCGGCGACGACGATGGAGCCGATGTCGTCGGTGTTGTGGACTTGTCCGAGAGCGCGGACGTTGACGTTCTGATTGCCTAGCTGGAGGTAGTTGCCGCCGGCGTTGGCGTTGGAGGACTGGATGGCGTTGAGGACTTGCGGGAGAGTGACGCCGTAGCTGAGGAGCTTGTTGGGGTCGGTCTCGACCTGATATTGGCGGGTGGTTCCGCCGAAGGTGGTGATGTCGATGATGCCGGGGACTTGCTTGAGCTCGCGGCGTACTAGCCAGTCCTGCGTGGCCTTGATCTCGTTGAGGGTGTAGCCGGGGCCTACGAGTTGGTAGCGATAGATTTCGCCGATGGGCGACCAGGGTGAGAGCTGGGGTTGGAGATTATTGGGCAAGCTCAGGGTCTGGAGGCGGTTGAGGACTTCTTGCCGATCGCGGAAGTAGTCGCTGTCGAAACTGAAGTAGAGCTTGACGTCGGAGAGGCCGAAGATGGAGATGGAGCGCACCTGATCGAGGTGGGGCGTGCCGTTGAGCGTGGTTTCGACGGGTACGGTGACCTGCTGCTCCATCTCTTCGGCGGACCAGGAGGGGTTCTGGGTGATGATCTCGACAAGCGGTGGGGAGGGGTCGGGGTAGGCTTCGATGTCGAGGCGCGTGATGGCGAATGCGCCGATTGCGAGCATGACGGCGAAGATGATCAGGACGATGGCGCGGTAGCGGATGAAGAGGCGAATGAGTGATTGCACGCTTATTCTCCGCTGGTGGGACGGAGGAGAGCTCCGCCAACTGTTACGACCTTCTCGCCGTCGTTTAGACCGGTGAGGATCTCGATGTTGCGTGTGCTGCCGGAGTCGAAGGTGCGCCCGATGGTGACGGTGCGCTGGTCGAACTTACCGGAGGCGTTGGGGATGAAGACGAAGGTTCGGTCGCCCTCGTGGAGTACCGCAGTGGCTGGCAGGATGACCGCGTTTCTGAGTGCGCCGGGGACTCGGATGGTGGCGAACATGTCGGCTTTGAGGGTGTGCTTTGGGTTGGGCAGGACGACGCGGAGCTTGAGGGTGCGGGTGGTGGGATCGAGTGCGCTGCCGATGTTGTCGATGCGACCGGTGAGCTTGAGGTCTGGGAAGGCGTGGATGCGGATCTCGACTTCGCGGCCGGGCTTGAGGGATGCGAGGTCGCGCTCGAAGACGTCGCCGAGGATCCAGACGGTGTCGATGTTTGCGATGGTGGCGATGGCGTTGGCGTTGTCGAGGGAACGCTGCATCTCGCCCGCGGCGGTGCCGATGTCGAGGATGACGCCGGAGATGGGGGCGCGCAGGGCTACCTCGTCGGAGACGCCATCTTCTGCGAAGCCGAGCTCGTGGATGCGCTGACGGCTGCGTTCGAGTTCGGAGTGGGCGGTCTGGGCGGTTGCTTCCAGCTCGTAGTAATCGGCCTGCGAGAGGACATCGTGCTGGAGGAGGATCTTGCCTCGGGTGAGGGCGCGGTCGGCGCGGAGGACTTCTATTTTTGCTTTTTCGAAGTCTGCTCGGGCGGCGGCGATGTCGCTGCTCTGAAGCTGCGCGATGACGTCACCCTTCTTGACCACCTGACCGGGAAGGACGCGGAGGCCGAGCATGCGTCCGCTGAGTGGGGGGAAGATGCGGACGACGTGTGAGGGGTCCGCGGTGACGCGAGCGGGGACTTCGAGGAAATCGGTGCTCTGCTGCACGTGGGCGATAGCGGTCTCAACACCTACGTTGGAGGGTTGATTTTCTGCCGCGGGCGGAGGCGTCGACTTGCACGCCATGAGGGGCAGGGCGATGAGCGAGAGCAGCAGAAGAGATTCAGTCCGTGGCACGAGTATTTTCATGAGCGCTTTCATGGGATGATGTCCGTCGCGGTGGCGAAGCTGAGTTGGTGGATGGCGAGCCATACCTGGGCGTTGGCGTTGAGGCTGCTCAGGGTAATGGCGCGGTAGTCGCGAAGGGCTGAGAGGTAGTCGAGCAAGGTTGAGTTGCCGTTGCGATAGCTGAACTGGAGGTTGTCGCGGACGCGTGCGGCTTCGTCGAGGT
>DATDHL010000040.1:0-6131 GCA_036521575.1 Edaphobacter sp.
ATGCGTTGTATGTGCCGAAGGGGCTTTCAATCACGGTGGAGACGGATGGTGAGGTGGATCTGGTGGAGTGCTCGGCTCCAGTGGATGGGGAGTATCCGTTGCAGTTTGTCTCGGCTGCGGATGTGCGAGCGGATGAGAAGCTGCACTTCGTTGCGGGATCGTCGGGATCTCATCGCGAGATCAATATTCTGCTGGGAAACAATATTCAGGCGGGCAGGTTGGTAGCTGGCGTGACGCGATCGCTGCCGGGGAACTGGACGAGTTGGCCTCCGCATGAGCATGCGGCGATGCTGGAGGAGATTTATGTGTACATCGATATGCCAGCGCCGAGCTTTGGGCTGCAACTGGTGTACACGGATGAGATTAGTCCGGCCGAGGTAGAGGTAGTGCGTGAGGGCGATGCTGTTCTTCTGCCGGAGGGCTATCATCCGAATGTCGCGATTCCGGGTGGGACGCTGAATTTCGTATGGATCATGGCGGCGCATCGCGAGGTGGTGGATCGGAAGTGGGGGGTGGTTCGCGTGGACCCGCGATACGCAGCCTGAGTGGAGGCCGGATTTTGGCTAAAGTTACCGCTTTATTTACCTGCGGTTTACATGCGCGTTGGAGAATGAACCACACGCGAAACATAAGTCTGGGGCAGGATGACGGGCGATGTTCGATCTTGATTCAGTTTGCGCTATATGTATAGAGGTTATGCATATAAATGCCTAATTTTCATATACTTATAGATTATTATTATGGTTTTTACGTTATCGGTGTCGTAAAGGGATTTCACTTGACAGTGGTTAGTGGCGTGGGCGAGGATTTTGCCGTCCGAATAATCATCCATCGTACGTCGCCGAGGTTTGCTGTGCAGTGCGCGCTGTGCGGATAGAAATAAGGTCACAACAACAGGAGTTACGAGGCAATTATGCAAAGTTTTCTGAGAAGGCTAGTGAAGAAGATGGAAGGTCGCTCCTTGGCTTCAATGTGGCTGAGTGTGGCGTTGGTGCTGATGCTGGTACCGGCGGTGAGCGCCTATGGTCAGTTTGAGTCGGCATCGGTGCTTGGGTATGCGAAGGATTCGTCGGGTGCGGCGATTCCCGGCAGTACGATTACGCTGACCAATCTTGCGACGAGCATCTCGCAAACAGCGAAGACCGATAGCGAAGGCCGGTACGAGTTTCCGAGCGTGCCGATTGGTGAGTACAAGGTCACGGCGGAGGCTGCGGGGTTTGAGAGGGTGCAGACTCAAAACTTCACCGTAACAACCAATGCGCGCCAACGCGTGGATGTGGTGATGAAGCCGGGATCAGTCTCGGAGACGGTGACTGTGTCGGCTGCAGCGGCCGTGCTGGAGACGGAGACTAGTTCTCGCGGCCAGGTAGTGGGTACTCGCGAGATTGAAAATCTTCCGCTGAATGGCCGGTCTTATGCTGATCTGGCGTTGCTGGCGCCGGGAGTACGCAAGTCGTTTTTGCAGAATCAGAGCACGACGAGTCGCGAAGCGTCTTTCAATGTGAATGGCCAGCGCAGTGCGTTCAATAACTTCCTGTTGGATGGTCTGGATAACAACTCGTACGGAACGTCGAACCAGGGTTTTGCCAACGAGAATATTCCTCCATCGCCGGACGCGGTTTCAGAGTTTCGGCTGGAGACGAACAACTACAGTGCAGAGTATGGCCGCGCGTCCGGTGCGGTGATCAATGCCAGCATTCGTCGTGGCGGCAATCAGTTCCACGGACGGGCGTGGGACTACAACCGAAACACGGTGTTCAATGCTATCGGACCGTTCCCGCCCACTTCGGGGAAGAAGCCTTCGTTCATCCGTAATCAGTTTGGTGGAACCATTGGCGGGCCGATCTGGCGTGACCATACGTTCTTCTTCGCGGACTATGAAGGCACGAGACAGATTGCGCTTTCGTTTGGAACCTCAACTTTGCCTACGGCTGAACAGCGCACGGGAACGTTCCTTCTGCACGCTGCCAATGGGACGACTACGCCGATTCCGCTGCAGAATCCGATTACGGGGAAGATTTACGCCAACGGCATTATCCCGGCAAGCGATCAGACGTCGTTTGCTAAAGCAGTTATGGCTGCTCTGCCTGGAACGACGAACGGTGCTGCGCTGAATACTTCTGCTGCGTATGCCAATAATTTCTCAGCGTTTCCGCGTGGCACGATCAATGATGACAAGGGTGACATCCGTGTCGATCACACCTTCAGCCAGAAGCTGAGCGTCTTTGGTGTGTATAGCCAACACCAGGCGACTATTTTTGATCCGCCTACCTTTGGCGGTCCGGCAGGAGGTAACGCGAACTCTAACGTGCATATTTACAATCGCCAAATTGCGTTTGGCGCGACCTACGTCATTACACCATCGTCACTGTTGGACTTCCGCATGGGCATCGGCCATAACGAAGGCGGCAAGTCACCCTATGGCATCGGCAATCCAAGCCTGCTGACGCAAAACGGTATCACCAATGGCATTCCGACTGACCCGCTTATCGTGCGCAGCCTGAATGCACAGAGCGTATCGGGGTTCGCGCAGTTTGGATCGCAGCCCGCCAGCCCGCAGTTCCAGAATCCTTCCGTCATCAATCCCAAGGCGAACTATACGTTTCTCCATGGAATCCACTCGATGAAGGTGGGATATGAGTATCAGGCGATCAATACGCAGATCAACGACTACAACCCGAGCTACGGTCAGGACAACTATGGCGGGGGCTATTCGACTCTTCCAGCCAGCCCGGCTGATGCGTTTTCGCAGCTCTCGCAGGCTCGCAATTTGGCAGACTTTCTCTTTGGGAATCGCAGCTCGTATTCGCTGACGAACTTCTTTATTGCTTCAGTGCGGCAGCGGATGAACTTCATGTACTTCCAGGATGACATCAAGCTGATGCCGAATCTGACGGTCAACGCCGGCCTGCGCTATGAGCTGGCAACGCCGCAGTACGAAGCAAACAATAAACTCGCTAACTTTGATCCTTCTACCAGAACGCTGATCCAGGCGAAAGACGGTTCCATCTACGACAGGGCGTTGGTGAATATGGCATTGACCGACCTCGCGCCACGTTTTGGTTTCGCCTACAGCGCAACACCGAATACTGTGATCCGGTCTGGCTATGGCATCACGTATACGCAATACAATCGCGCCGGTGGAGAGAACAATCTCACCTACAACGGTCCTAACGTGGTGAACGCGACTATCAACAATGTCGTGCCTTCGCCCGCGAGTCTTTGTATCAATGATACGCAGGACCAGTCAAAATGCTTCCGTCAGACACAGCAGGGCTATTCGGTGAATCTGACGGCTTCTTCGGCGTTCAATCCGGCGCTGGTGACGTCGCGCTTTATCCCCAAGGATACGCGGACTGGTTATGTGCAGAGCTATCACTTGTCTGTGCAGCAGCAGTTGCCGGGCGGCGTAGTGATGGATGTGGCTTATGCGGGTAATGTTGGCAGGCATCTGCAGATCCTTGCCGATTACAACCAGGCGAATCCTTGTACGGCGGCGCTGGCTTCGCAGTGCGCCGGTTCCACGCTGGCAGCGCGCCGTCCAGTAACCACCTTCGGCGATATCGAGATCGCTTATGGCGGGGGACCATCCAGCTACAACGCGTTGCAGCTCAAAGTTGAAAAGCGCTACGGGAATGGGGTTTATCTACTCAACTCCTTTACGTACGGTCGCGCCTTCGACTTGTCTTCAGGGCACCTTGAGACGAGCAATGGCGACAACTCGCGTGTGAACTTCGCCAATCCTTCAGGTGACTATGGTCGCTCGGGCTACGATCAGCCGCTGAACAATACCACCTCGATTCTTTATGACCTGCCCTATGGGAAGGGACGCCAGTTTGGTAGCAGCGCTCCGTGGGTTATGAATGCACTTCTTGGCGGATGGCAGTTGTCAGTGATCAACAATATGAACAGCGGTCTACCCGTAAACCTCACTTATACGAACAGCACGTCGAACGGCACGAACGTTACGGATCTGTATACGTATCGTCCAAACGTAACGGGTAGTCCTGTGGCTCCTTCGTCGAATCGAGTGAAGACGGCGACCGCGCTGACTGGATATCTGCTGAAGTCTACCGGTGCGGGAGTCTCGGGCGCTTCTGTTCCTACCAGTGGCAGTCCGTTCGGCAATGCGCAGCGCAACATGGTAGTCTCTCCGGCATTCTTTCAGACGGATCTCGGCTTGCATAAGGCGTTTCCGCTGTGGAGAGAGGGATCGACCTTTGATTTTCGCTGTGAGGCGTTCAACCTTCTCAACAAGGTCAATTATCAGGGGCCGGATGGCAACGTCAGCAATTCAACCTTCGGGGCCATCAGCTCCGCTTTCCCTGCGCGTCAGCTTCAGCTTGCAGCAAAGCTGATCTTCTAGGCAGGCGGTTGTTTCATAAATTGGAGTATCTGCGGCGTCGTTCTGACTGCGAACGGCGCCGCAGCGCATAGTGGCATAGTTGCAGCGAAGGATGGGATACAGACTTGAAGATTGATCGACGCACATTCGCTCTTAGCGGAGCGGCAGCTTTGGGGACGCTTTGGACCCCGCGGATATGGGGCCAGGTGGCGCAGACTGCATCTCCGACGCTCTTTCACTTCGCAGTGGTGAGCGATACGCATATCATCGACGATTTCTATCAAAAGGGCACAGAGAATGGCGTCGAGGATAACGAGAGTATTTTTCGCACGACGGAGCGGTTGGTCGCTGCGCGGGCGCTGATCAATTCGCTGCGGCCGAAGATTGAGAAGGTCTTCGTTCCTGGTGATTGCTTTCATAACTATCCTTCGGCCGACTACGATTTCTACTTCAAGAATCGTACGCGGATCGATATCGCGAAGGAGTTGTTTGATGGATTCGAGATGTCGGTGCATCTTGGATTCGGCAACCATGACTATGATGTTCCTCGCGTGTCGCGTGAGATGTCGCATAGATTGTTTGCGGAGAAATTGAAGGCGAAGCCCTATTCGTCGGTTGACTATAAGGGATTTCGGTTTGTGCATCTGAACAATTTTATGGGTGCGACCTGGGATAAGGGTTCGGATCAGTTCAACAAGAGACTGGGATCGCTGGGTGAGGAGCAGTTGAACTGGTTTGAAGCGCAACTGCGTGATCGCAAGCCTACGGTGGTTTTCATTCACTATCCGCTTTGGCTTGTTGCGCCCACTGAAGTGAAGGACTATGGGCTGCATCCGATGCTCTATAGGTATCGGGATAGTATTCAGCTTGTCGTTGCGGGGCACTGGCATAAGTGGGTGGATTTTGCGCACACTTATGGGCCGCAGCATTATGTGACTGCCGCGACTCGCTATGATCCGAATGCCTACATGTTGTTTGAAGCGGATAGTAAGAAGCAGACACTTCGGTGGATGAATGAAGATCTGGTGCAGTGGTCGACGCACTATGCCAAGCCTTACAAAGGCTAGTAATCGAGATGACTACGAAGTGAGGCGATGGCTTTTTATGGGTAGAAATTTTGAGGGTGCAGTGCGGATTTTTTTTGCGGTTTTGCTTGTGTTGAGCGGACGGGTCTGGGCGCAGACGACGACTGCTGCTGAGCAGGACAAGCTTGTGCGGATCAACCAGATTCAAGTGATTGGGTCGCACAACAGTTACCATGCGGGCTTTGCTCCGAGTGAGCGGAAGTATATGGAGGCGAAGAGTCCTAAAGGACTCCACGGTCTCGATTACCATCACGCTCCGCTGGCTGACCAACTCTCGGCCGGTGTGCGGCAGATTGAGATCGACGTCTTCGCCGATAGTAAGGGTGGGCGATTTGCTCATCCCGCTATCGTGCGGCAAGTAGCAGCGGCGGGATTGCCGGCTGATCCGGACTTTGATCCTCAGCATGAGATGGAGAAGCCCGGGTTCAAGGTAATGCACATGCAGGATTTGGATGAGCGGAGTACGTGCCATACCTTCGTGGCTTGTCTGACGGCTGTACGGACGTGGTCGAAGCAGCATCCCCAGCATCTGCCGATTTTCATCCTGGTAGAGACGAAGGAAGGCCCTATGCGCGAGTTGCCGGATGCGGTGACGACGGAGCCGTTTACGTCTGCCGTGTTCGATGCGATGGATGCTGAGATTCGATCGGTGTTCAAAGCGGACGAGATGATAATGCCGGATGAGGTTCGCGGGAAGGCGA
>DATDHL010000041.1:0-8249 GCA_036521575.1 Edaphobacter sp.
GCTCCATCCCCACCTTGAACCACTGGCAGGCTCCATCAAGCCGGTCCACCAGACCCAGCGCCTCAGCCGCAGAAGGGAAGTCCAAAGCCACCGCAAGCCGATCCCTGGGGTCTACCGGATCGACACTCAAGCCATCACCCAAAGCAATTCTCGTCCCATCCACCCCACCAGTCTAGAGCACTTTTAGAGCTAACGTAGTTACGTTTTGAGATGGGAGTGGCTTAGAGGATGCCGAAAAGTCCTTGCTTTTGTTCTTTGGTGGAGGCGCAGGGTTTTTAGCCCTGCGAGCCCCGGGCCTTTGTTCATTTAAGGTGCTGAAGCACCCGCAAAAAACTTGTCAAGCCCCGATCAAAGCAATCTCTCTGATCCTAAAGAACATCCTCATTGCCGAATAATTCCGCCCCACCCATTAGAATAGATATAGAGACGAAAAGAGCCTCGAAGGATTACTCCGAGGCTCTCGTGTATTGAATCAACCAACATAGGTCTGATCGAAGTCCAGACCTATGCCTTTTACTTTGAATATTTAGGACCTAAAGTACCGGGGGGGCCTAGGTCAGACACTGCTACCTACTCACCGTAGACAGGAACCAACGGCATCTTGAGTTGAGCTAGCAAGGCCTGGGTCAGCTCAAGATCGCCGCCGCGCACTGTCTCCAGCTTCACCTTGCCGATACCAGCCAAGCCAACCGCCTGGGCAGCGGCGTACGACAGGTCCACGATCCGGTTCTGCGGCACAGGTCCGCGGTCGTTTACCCGCACGAAGATCGATTTGCGGTTCTTGAGGTTCGTCACCCGGATCCAGCTATTCAGCGGAAGACTCCGGTGGGCGCAGGTCAGCCCGTTCATGTCGAACTGTTCACCGTTTGCTGTCGTGCGACCTTGGAAGTGACGTCCATACCAGGACGCCTGTCCAATCTGATACCACCGCCGTGGCTTGGTATCCGATTTAATCTTGGTTGCATTGGGAGCCACATCTGTGGCCGATGCCGCCCCGCCTAATGTGAAGATGAGCGTCACCGCAGCAACTCCCGCCTTCATCATCGAGATACTCTTCTCTCGCATCTCAGCTGGAATCATTTTCATAGTTAAGCTCCACCTCTATTGTCCCGTCTTGGGATAGCTAAGTCAATCATTGGATGACACTTAAGAGTCAAAGCAGCTTGATTGATTCAGCCTCGTGTGGTAAAGAAAAACCGAGGTTGGCCGTCCGTTATTCGCCCGGATTCTGTCCAATTTACTCCTAAAATCGCCCTTCGGAAGACATTCCCGCCCATTCCTGCTATTTTTTCGAAAGTGGCAAAAAAAGGCTCAATTTGCCCTTTCATAACCCCAAAATCAGGTTCGGAGCCTTCCATCGGCCAGACCTCCTTCTTCCTCCTTAGATGCAGACTGTCCTCACCATCGCCGGCTTCGACCCCTCTTCCGGAGCCGGAATTTCGGCCGACCTGATGGTCTTCGCCGCCCATGGACTCTTCGGAACCTCTTGCATCACAAGCCTTACTGTCCAATCCACCCTTGGAGTGCAAGCCTCGCATCCGGTCTCCCCGGAAACCGTTCGAGCCACCCTCGACTGCCTCCACGACGACCTTCCCGCAGCCGGTATCAAGATCGGTATGCTCGCGACCGCCCCCATCGTAGCTACAGTGGTCGACTTCCTCACCCGCATCCGCACTCTCACCCCGCGTATCCCCATCGTCCTCGACCCAGTCCTTCGCTCCACCTCCGGCAGAGAGCTACTGTCCCACGAAGGATTCCTCCTCCTCCGAACCCGCCTCCTCCCCCTGGTCGACTGGATCACCCCAAACCTGTCCGAGCTAAGCCTCCTCACCGGACTGCCCGTCACCACCCGGGACGATCTCCAACCAGCAGCCCAAGCCCTCCAGCAAACCCTCCGAGGCCTCAACGTCCTCGCCACCGCAGGCCACCTCGATCCCCCTGACGACCTCCTCCTCACCGGAACCGGCGAACTCCACTGGCTCCCCGGCCAACACATCCCCACCACCTCAACCCACGGAACCGGCTGCACCCTCTCGAGCGCCCTCCTCAGCCGCCTGGTCTTGGGCGACGACCCCCACGCCGCAGCCCAGTCCGCCAAGCACTACACCACCCAGGCCATCCTCACCGCCCCCACCTTGGGCCACGGTCACGGCCCCCTCAACCACCTTTGGCCCCTACGCCCCGATGGAGCGTGCTAGATTCTACGCATCCCCCATTTTCCGGAGAGTGACGATGCGGTTGCTTTGCACGATGTGTGTTCTGGCTTCGATGTTGAGTTGCATTGTGTTGGAAGGGCAATCGGCTTCGAGTGATGAGGAGCGGGGTAAGGCCTGGTGGGCGCATGTGCAGTACCTGGCAGATGATTCGATGAAGGGGCGGCTGACTGGGAGCGATGAGTATCTGAAGGCTGCGGCTTATGTGGTGGATAAGTTCAAGTCGTATGGGTTGCAGCCGGCTGGGGTGAATGGTGGGTTCTATCAGCCGGTGAAGTTTGATGTGCAGCGAGTGTTGGCGGATAAGTCTTCGATGAGTCTGCTGATCGATGGGAAGACGGAGCCGCTGGTGCTTGGTACGGATGCGATTCTGGGGTCGCGATCAGCGCAGGTGGGAAAGGTGGATGCCCCTCTGGTGTTTATCGGATATGGACTGCATCTGCCGGAGGCGAAGTATGACGACTTCGATTCGGCTGAGGTGCCGTGGTCGGATTTGAAGGGCAAGGTGGTGGTGTATATCAACGGTGGGCCGGCGGATTTGCCAGGGCCGCTGAAGTCGTATGCGCGGACGGCTCCGTTTGCGAAGGCGCTGCGGGATGCCGGGGCGGTGGGCGCGATCTCGATACCGAGGCCGAAGTCGATGGACTTTGGGTGGCAACGGGTGGCAAGTGGGGCTTCGCAGCCGGGGATGCGGTTGGCGGCTACACCCGATGCGGCTGCGGTCGCGGCGAAGCATCCGGCACTGGCGGATGACCATGGCGCGATGTTTGGGGCTACGTTCAATCCGGCGGAGGCGGAGAAGCTCTTTGCCGGGACGGGACATACGTTTGCCGAGTTGCTGGAGTTGGCGGATGCTCAGAAGCCTTTGCCGCGGTTTGCTTTGAATAAGAGGGTGGTAGCTACAGTGGTTGGGGAGCACTCGCAGGTGGAGTCGCCGAATATTGTGGGTGTGCTGAAGGGGTCGGATCCGGTGCTCTCGAAGGAGTATGTGATTGTGTCGGCGCATCTGGATCATCTGGGCGTGGGAGCCCCGATCAAGGGGAAGACGATCTATAACGGCGCAATGGATGATGCCTCGGGGGTAGCGTCGGTGCTGGACGCAGCGCGGGAGTTTGGTACGGCGAAGGAGCGGCCGAAGAGGTCGATGCTGTTTGTGATCTTTACGGCGGAGGAGAAGGGTCTGCTGGGGTCGCGGTACTATGCGGGTCATCCGACGGTACCGGAGGGTTCGATCAAGGCGGATCTGAATCTGGATATGTTTATGCCGATCTTTCCATTGAAGAAGCTGCATGTGCAGGGGCTGGAGCAGTCAACGCTGGCGGTGGATGCTCAGAAAGTGGGAGCGGCGCACAATATTGTGATTGCGCCAGATCCAGAGCCGGATCGAAACTCATTTATCAGGACGGACCAGTACAGTTTTGTGCAGGCGGGGATTCCGGCGTTGGCGTTCAAGTTCGGATGGGCGGCGGGGTCGCCGGAGTACAAGGCGTGGCGAGGGTGGCTGGCGCAGCGGTATCACTCGACCGAAGACGACCTGACGCAGCCAGTGGATTTGGCAGCGGCGGCGCAGTTTAATAGCTTCTTTGCAGATTTGGCGCGCACGGTGGCGGATGATCCGGCTACGCCGCACTATGCGGATAGCAGTTTCTTCAAGAGGTTTGAGACGGGGCGGTAGGGGACGCGATTCCGAGAATCTGGAGCCAGTCGCTGGAAGTGTGGGCCAGGTAGTCGGGTTTGGCGGCTTCGAGGGAGTGAGGAGACAGGCCGAAGGTGCAGCCTATGGCGGCGGCTCCGCAGTTGCGTGCGGTTAGGATGTCTACGTCCGAGTCCCCGATCATGATGGTTTGGGCCGGGGAGATGGGTTCGCCGGCGATGGTGGAGGCTTCGGCTATGAGGGCGAGAAGACCGTGAGGGTCGGGCTTTTTGGTGTGGAAGCTGTTGCCGCCGTAGTTCTGGAAGAAGAAGCGCGAGAGGTCGAAGTGGTCGCAGATGTCGCGTGACGGGTTGACTGGTTTATTGGTGAGGACGGCCATCGGGAGGCTGGGGTGGGTGGCACGGATGGCTTCGAGTGAGTCGATAACGCCGGGGTAAACGTAGGTGAAGTCGAGCTTGTGGATGCGGTAGTAGTTGAGGAAGAAGGTGAGTGCTTCGGCTACGTACGCCTCGTCGTGATAGTCGCCTTCGGGGTCACCCAGCGCGCGGCGGACGAGCATGGAGGCTCCGTCGCCGATGTAGCTGGCAATGACGGGATCGGGGAGCTGAGGTTTGCCGAAGTGGGCCAGGGTGGCGTTGATCGAGTTGCAGAGGTCAATGCGGGAGTCGATGAGGGTGCCGTCAAGATCGAAGACTAGCAGGCGAGGGATAAGGCGCGGCATAGAGCAAGTTTAAAGGAAAAAGGGACGGCCGGACGCCGTCCCCGGACATAGATATGCGAACGCTAGCGGATCTGAATATCGCCGGAGCCGGTGTTGGCGCGGATGGTGGGGCCGCCGCCGTTAACGGCGCCATTGATGTGGTGACGGTTGAGACTACCCTGCATCGTGATGGGCTGCTGCACGTTGATGTTGCCGGAACCGGTGTCGGCGTCGAGGTTGAAGCGGGCTCCGCTGCCGACGGCCATCTGAATATTGCCGCTGCCAGTGCTGAGCTTCCAGTCGGAGGTGGGTTGTCCGGAGACCTCGATGTTTCCAGAGCCGGTGCTGGATTTGAGCGCGCCGGAGATGTTGCGGAGGATGATGTTGCCGCTGCCGGTTTCGGCTTTGACGTCGCCGGGGGCGGACTGGTCGAAGTCAATGTCGCCGGAGCCGGTGCCGAGAGTGGCTGCGCCACCGATGCCGTGGGCCTTGACATTGCCGGAGCCGCTCTGGGCTTTGAGGCTGGCGCCGACACCCTGAATGTCGACGTCACCGGAGCCGGAAGTGGCGTTGATGGTGGAGGCGCGGGGCAGAGTGACCTCGTAATCGATGGAGATGTTGCGGAAGAGGTCGTTGTTGTGGCGCTCGCCGATTGTGATCTCATTGCCGCTCTGGGAGATGGGTGGGTTATTGGCGATCTGCTGGACACGGGAGTCGGCATCGCTGCTCATCCAGCCGCGGTTGGAATGGACATGACCGACAATGTGGACCTGATTGTCGGAGCCGGCCCGTAGGGTAATGTTGCCGGAACCGGTGGTGACGGAGACCTCAGGCGAATTGCCGGTACTGAGCGTGCGCTCGAATTTGGCTTCGGCGGCGAAGGCGGTGGTGGCAATCACGAAGGTTGCTGCGGTGAGAAGAGTTCGGAGTTGCATCGTAGGCTCCTTGAAGGACTCGTTCGGCGCGGATTTTGGTGAGACTATTCGGACTAATGCCGCTATTGCTGGAGGATGACCGTGTCTCCGGCGTTGATGCCAGAGAGGACTTCAGTTCTGGTGCCGTTGGAGATGCCGGCCTTGATGGAGACTTTGCGACGACCCTTTTTCTCCTTGGGGTCGGGAACTTCGACGCTGGCGTTGCGGTCCTTGTCGTAGATGACAGCCTGCTCGGGGACGGTGAGGACGCCTTTGTGTTCTTCGAGAAGGATCTCAGCGTTTGCAGTCATATTGGCCTTGAGCTCGCCGCCGGGATTGTCGATGGAGACGCGGACTTCAAAGGTGGTTACGTTGTCTTTTTCGACGCCGAGCGGAGCGATCTTGGTGACCTTGCCGAGGAAGGTCTTGTCCTTGAAGGATTCAACCTTGATGCGGGCGGGCTGACTCATGTAGACCTTGCCGATGTCGGACTCGTCTACTTTCCCTTGCACGTAAACCTGTGTGGTATCCCCGATGGTCATGACGAGGGTAGCGGTGGAACCCATAACCAGGATGGAGCTGACGGCGTCGCCGAGTTCAACGTCGCGAGAGAGAACGACACCGTCCATCGGGGAGGTGATCGTGGTATAGCTGAGCTGCTCCTCGAGCTGCTTGAGGGAGGCCTCCGATTGCTGTACCTGCGCCTGGGCCTGATGCAGTTTGGAGGTATCGACGGTGATCTGGGCGACTGCTTTATCGCGGGTGTTGGCTGCTGCAAGATATTTCTGTTGCGCGTCGTCGAGGGCCTGTTGGGAGACGACGCCGTCCTTTGACATCTGGAGGGCGCGGTCATAGGTGTGCTTGTACATAGGCAGGTCGGGGGCTTCGGCGTTGACCTTGTCGTACTGGATGGAGGCAGCTGCGGCGCGGGCGTTGGACTCGGCTGCGGTGAGCTGGGCCTTCTGGGCGTTGACCTGGGCCAGGATCTCGATCTGGTCGAGCTGAGCGAGATTTTGTCCCTGCTTGACGTGGGCGTTGATGTCGGTGTCGAGCCTAGTGACGATACCGGAGGCCTTGGATTTTACTTCGACCTTGGTAATTGGCTGGACCTTGCCGGTGGCGACGACGGAACGGGCGATGTCGCCGCGCTCGGCCTTGGCAAGCTGGGAGGGCTCAAGTTTTGTGCTGTTGCCGCGGGCGGCTACCGCGACGCCGAGGATGACGGCGAGGACGAGGACGATTAGGCCCGCCCATATCCATAGATTCCGTTTACTTTTGCGTGTCGCCAAGGGTGTAGCTCCAGAAATTCTTTTGAGTATGACCTTCTCGGATGTGGGTTACGCAGAATGGTGTGTTCTGGTTCCGTAGAGGTTTGGAAAGTTTCAGACGAGGAACGACAGTGAGTCTTATTTTAGACGGGCGAGAGGGGAGGGTGGGAGCACACTTAAGTGAGGAGTGATCAGAAGATTACGGCAAATGAAGGCGATGGGAAATGTTCTGGCAAATGGTTGGCGGGACTGGAGGACGGTCAGGCGTACTTGCGGAGGACTCCGAGGACCTTGCCCTGGATGCTGACGTTGGTGGCTTGAGCGTAGATAGGGGCCATCTCGGAGTTAGAGGGTTGGAGGCGGATCATGTTGCCTTCGCGGTAGAAACGCTTGAGAGTGGCGTCGGAGCCATCAATGAGGGCGACGATGATTTCGCCCTCGCGGGCGGTGCGAGTGCGCTCGACCAGGACGTAGTCACCAGAGACGATGTGCTCGTCGCGCATGGAGTCGCCACGGACCTCGAGGGCGAAGACTTCGCGATTGCCAATAATATCGTTGAGGGAGATGCTTTCAGCCGTTTCGATAGCTTCGACGGGCTTTCCAGCGGCGATACGACCAAGCAAAGGAAGCCGGTCGGAGCCTTTTTTGCCGGAACGTGCGGGCAGAACGTCAATGGAGCGGCTGCGGTTGTGGGCGCGCTGCAGAAGGCCTTTGTTCTGGAGATTAGTGATGTGCTTATGCACGGTGGCCAGAGAACTGAGGCCGAGCCCGCTGGCAATCTCCTCGTAGGAAGGGGAGTAGCCGTTCTTTTGCGTAAAGCCTGAAAGAAAGTCGAGAACCTCTTTTTGCCGCCGTGTGATAGCCATGCAGGAATTGTAGCGAATAAAAAGCGAATTGCAATATCTATTTTGGTCCTGAGGTTACTAGCGCTAAGCGTTGGGGGCGAGTTGCCTTCGTGAAGTTTTTTGTGAGGGCTCACAGAGGCGCGGTTCGAGTGTTTTTAAATAGAGAGGGGATGCTTGTCGGGCTTCGAATCGCTTCGAGCTGAGGATCAGAACGCATATCCGAAGCCCAGCGAGAGGATGGGGAAGAAGGAAGCGTAACTTTGGTTGTTGTTATTGCGTGCGATGAAGGCGGCAAGATTTTTCTGGAACCCTGGATCCTGACTAACCGATTGGCATCCGACCGAGGCGGGGTAGGAAGGGTCGCAGGCGCTGCCGTTGAAATTGACCTGAAGGTTGGGTTGGCCTACATAGTAGAAGCCCACTTCGATTGGAATGCTGAGGCGGCTTTTGGTGCGCGGAATGATGTTCCCGAGACCAAGTGTGAGGCCTGGGGATACTCTGCGGAAGTCGATGGGTCCGTTGCCATGTAACGGATCGGTAAAGCTGCTGATGTAGTCGTGCCCGTTAAGAGTTACGGCACTCCCTGAGGGAATGAGCGCGGTTGCCAGAATCCGGTTGCTATTGGCAAAGACCAGCAGAGGGCTAAGGCGGAAGC
>DATDHL010000042.1:0-15915 GCA_036521575.1 Edaphobacter sp.
GGCAGCAGTTGTCGGATGATCTCTCGCATCTGGAGAAAGGGTTGCGAGATACGGCGCGTGAGTTGGCGCCGAATCAGCCGGGTACATCGTCGAAGCTACGCGATGCTCTGAGCGAGATGGATCAATCGGATTTGAGTAATCGTGTGCAGCGGACGGCGGATTGGCTGCGGCGGGGGATCAATCCGAACACGAATGGAACCGAGGGGGAGATCGCATCGGGACTCAGGAAGTTGAGCGACGAGGTTCGGCAGGCGCAACAGGGCATGGGTACGGAGCGTGATGGGCAGAGTAAGGCAGGGCAGGGTACGCAGACGGCTGCGCTTGATCATGTGGAACGGTTGCGTAGCGAGATACAGAGTCTTTCGCGTGGGCGCGGACAGGCTGGTCAGCGATCGGGGCAGCAGCAAGGGCAAGGTGGTCAGCAGGCGGGTCAACAAGGACAGGGAGGAGAGCGCGGCGGGACGCAAGGTGGACAGCAGAACGGGGGGCAACAGGGTGGCAACCAGCCCGGTAGTGTACGAGGGGGTGGGCTTCGCGGCGGTGGGCAACCAGGTATCCGGGACGGTGATCCTCAGAGCGGAGACAGTGGGGATATAGGGAATTACGAACCTCGCGGCGGTGGGGGTGTTGTTACTTATAACGTGAATACGGGGAATAATCAGTTCGATCAAACGCAGCGGCGTGTGAATGGTCAGAATGATGGTCCGATTCCGGCGGATTCGGAGCGGGCAATCAACCAGGGATTGCAGGAGCTGAACCACCTGCGTGAGTTAGCGAAGAATGATCCTGCGGCGCTTCGTGAGATTCAGGAGCTTGTTAAGGAGATGCAGCAGTTGGATCCGCGGCGCTTCCCGGGGAATCCGGAGATGGTGGAGCAACTGCACGCGCAGGTCTTGAACGGGGTCGACAAGCTTGAGCTTGAACTGCGCCGCAAAGCAGACGATCTGCAATCAGGGCAGGTGCGGACGAGCAAGTCGCCGACTGTGCCGCAGGGGTATCAGGATGCGGTGGCTGAGTATTACCGGCGGCTGGGTAAGGCGCAGTAACTGTTCTTCTCGGCACTCATCAAAAATCAGGACAATTTATTCCGCATGGGGCAGGTGGCCGATTAATCCACGACGAAGAATTTGCCTGTCGTACAGGTAGGTCGCGGAGAGTGATCGATGAATACAAAGAGTGTTGTTGCGGCGATTGGAGTGGCTCTGGTTGCCAGTTCTTTTACGATGGCTGCAGATAAGCTGATGATCAAGAGCCGGGATGGTAGCTGCCAGGTCTCTGTGCCTGCCAATTGGGTTCCAGGCGAACTCGGCGGTACGGCCGATGCTCCGGATCATAAGGTTTCGATGGCGGTGAGCTCGCCCAAGATGATTGACTCCTATGCCGAGGCGAAACAGTCGGCGTAGACCGTCTACAAAAACAGCAAGGTGACGGTGAATTCGCCTACGGAATTCGTGATGGAGGGCCAATCCATTACAGGGAAGCCGGACGTCTATCGGATCGTGCCAATCAGCAGCTCAAAATTCTGCATTGTTGAAGTGATGTATCAGAACGGTACTGTGGAACAGGCGCGAGAGATTGCCTCATCGCTGCATGCTGCTAAGTAAATCTGCGGAGTCTCTCTTATGAAAGAGACTCCGCGTTTACCAATCCGTGAGGGTTCCATCGAGCTTGCGGGCTACGGGAAGATAGGCGCGTTGATAGGGGTATTTGGCGGCTAGTGTCTCGTCGATCTCGACCCCCAGACCGGGTGCTTCGCCGGGATGCATGTAGCCGGCGTCGAAGTGATAGCGGTGTGGGAAGACTTCGTCGGTGAGCGGGCTGTGGTGCATATGCTCCTGGATCCCGAAGTTGTGGATAGCCAGACCAAGATGAAGTGCTGCTGCCATCGTGATGGGCGAAAGATCGGTGGCGCCGTGGTAGCCCGTGCGGACATGGTAGAGGGCTGCGAAGTCTGCGGTTTTCTTGGCGTGTGTGATCCCGCCGCCGTGCACGATTGTCATGCGGATGTAGTCGATCCACTGATGGCGAATGAGGTCGTGGGCGTCCCACACGGAGTTGAAGACCTCGCCTGTGGCGATTGGGGTGGTGGTGTGGCGACGGATGAGTTCGAAGCCCGCCTGAAGTTCGGCGGGGCAGGGGTCTTCCATCCAGAAGAGGTTGTAGGGTTCGAGTGACTTGCCGAGGCGTGCGGCTTCGATGGGAGTGAGCCGGTGATGGACGTCGTGGAGAAGATGGACGTCGGGACCGAGTTCGACGCGGAGTTTTTCGAAGAGCGAAGGGACGAAGTTGAGATATTTTTCGGTTGACCAGAGGCTCTCGGAAGGGAGGCCGCGCTCGGCTGGTTCGTAAGGCTTGCCGCCTTTCGGGACGCCGTAGCTTGATGCGACTCCGGGGACGCCTGCCTGCGCGCGAACGGCGAGGTAGCCCTCGTCCATGTGCTTGCGGACTGAGTCGAGTGCTTCGGGGATGTCGCGGCCGTTGGCGTGGGTGTAGACGAGGACGCCATCGCGAGACCGGCCGCCGAGTAGGTTGTAGAGAGGCGTGTTGAGTGCCTTGCCTTTAATGTCCCAGAGCGCGACGTCTACTGCGGCGATGGCGGTCATGGTTATGGGGCCGCGGCGCCAGTATGCTCCGCGATAGAGATACTGCCAGATGTCCTCGGTCTGGAAGGGGTCGCGTCCGATCAGGCAGGGAAGCACGTGCTCTTCGAGGTAGGCGGCGACGGCGAGCTCGCGTCCGTTTAGCGTTGCATCTCCGAGACCGTAGATACCCTCATCGGTTTCGATGCGTAGTGTGACGAAGTTGCGGTCGGGCGAGCAGACGATGAGGCGTGCGGCGGTGATCTTCATGGCTTTGGAGTTTCCTTGGTGCCTGGAATGATTTCGATGTAGTCGACGGGGGCCGCTTCGTCTCCGTCGGGCGTGCCGCGAAGGGTTAGCGTATCCCCTGGCGCGATGGAGACGGCGTGCGCGAGAAAGCGCGTGCTTGTGTGCCCGTCGAGATGGCTGTCGATGACTGCGGGTGGAAGCGTGTCGTCGGCGACCCAGTCTGCGATTGGCTTATCGTTGAGGAGAAGGTCATAGCGCGATGCTCCTCCGCGAAGGTCGAAGTATTGCACTGCTATGTCATAGTGTCCGGCGGGCAGATCGAGCTTCGTGGTCAGCTTGCATGGCTCGGGGCCTTTGCAGATGACCGCTTTGCCGCCAGAGGCTGTCTCCCATGGGTGCACATCGGTCACGGTGTAGCCGTTCGAGGTCATTGCCTCCGCCTCGATACGGTTGGGGTGATGTCCCACACCGCCACGGGCGTCGGGGATGCCCGAGAGGTGGAAGAACCACTCGCTGACGGCGTCGCGCCATACCATCGCGTGTCCGGCTTGGTATTGAAAGAGCCTCAGCGTCTCTGCAAAACGCTGGTCGTCGACGTGGCCGCGTAGGCTCTCCCAGCGTGGAGCGTAGGTTGCTGCTGTTGCGGCACCCTCGTAGTGCGCGTCGTAGATGTGCTGGATCACAGTTTTTCCTGAGTGCAGCTCGTGCGTATAGGGTACGTGATGCATGAACAGGAGGAGCTCGTCGGGGCAGGTGGAGAGCGACTCGTAGCTGCGCGCGAGTTCGGGTGGGTATTGACCGATAAAGCCTGTGCCGGTAGCCACCGTGCGATCCATGCCGGCGCCATCGTGATCGGCACGGAGCCATTGGCCCCAGCCATTGCGCTCAGCGGACTCGATACCGGGACCATAGTGGATGCCGATGATGTCGGTGAGAGTGCCGATGCCGAGCGGACCGGTGTATTGCTCGTATACCTTCCAGGAGTCGAGCTGCAGATGATTCACGGTGTTGACGACCAGTGGATCATTGCCGAAGGTCAGGCGTGTCCACTCGTCGATGATCTGCTCTGAGGTGAGGTCGGGATTCCATGCGAGACGTCCGAAGCCGTAGAGGTTCGCCATGGCCATGGGGTGGTGTAGCCAGTTGGCATCAAGGCCAACATTGACGACCGATACGAAGCCTCCGAGTGGTTGATGGAAGCTCTTGCCGGTGACGATCTCCTTTACGGGAGTGCTGCGGTTTTGCGCGCGAAGGTCAGTGTCGAGAGTGGTCTTCCACATCGGAACGAGGAAGACCATGTGACGCTGCTGGCCGGTGTACTCTTGCGTGGTTTGAACCTCGATTGCTTGTGAGGTGTGTTGCAGGGCGGCGAAGAGAGGAGATACTGGCTCGCGTATCTGGAAGTCGATCGGGCCGTGTTTAACCTGAATAATGACGTTGGGTTCAAAGGTGCCGTCGAGTGAGGCAAAGTTGTCGTATCCTGCTCGGGCGCGGTCTGCCTTCAAGTCCTGCCAGTCGAGGTGATGGTTGTAGACGAATCCGCGATAGAGAACGACACCGTGGTGCGGCTGCAAAGCGCGGGCAAGAACATTGGCTGCCAGCGAGGGCGTTCGTCCGTATTGCGATGGACCGGCGCGTCCTTCCGAGTCAGCTTTAACTACGAAGCCCGCGAAGTCTGGGATAAGGGTATAGATCTCATCGACTTTTTGCTGCCACCAAGTAATTACCGTCGGATCGAGAGGATCGAAGGTGGGCAGGTGGCCGACGATTTGCGGGCTCGAGAGATCGACCGAGAGCGAGAGGCGCACTCCCCAGGGGCGGAATGCGTCGGCGATACGTGCGAACTCGTGCAGCATCTCTGGAGTGAGTGTGCGGAGGTCGGAGTTCACGTTGTTGACCGTGCAGCCGTTGATCCCGACAGATGCGAGGAGTCGAGCATATTCTGCGGCTCGGGTCAGGTCGCCACGGACGTGCCCGGCGTCGAAGAAGATGGAGCGGCCAGCGTATCCGCGCTCAATACTGCCGTCGGGATTGTCCCACTGGTTGACCCAGCGAACAGGTGTTGACGGGCTTTCTGTCGACTCTAGTTGCGGATTGAGCGTAGCGATCTTTTCCAGCAAGCGAAAGACTGCGAACAGTTCCGCAGGCGGTGTTCCAGCTTCGATGATCCACAGCGTTTGTTTGTCCGTTCGTTCGCGCGCGATGCGGAAGCCCTCTGAAGGCAATGAACGCTGAGAAGCGCCGTGGAGGAACTTCTCGAGTTCGGCAGGGGTGCCTAGAACAAAGGCGTCCTCCGCTCCTGAAGTGGTAGCTCGTTGTGCCTGAATCCCGAGTTCCCTGGATAGCCCCCGCGCGAGTTCTGCGGCGGCGTTTTGTGCGACGGGGCTTTGTCCTAACTGAATGATGCGGTGAGGAAGGTCGTGATATCGCTGTAGGGCTGCGGGATCAGTAACGCGGTCGTAGCGAAGCCACGCCTCCGCGCCTGTTTCTGCATGGGCTATGGGAACGGCCCATGCCAGAAACAGGAGAAGCGTATGTGCTCGCATTAGCGCGGTAGCTCCTGCGTCCCTTCGATGGTGAATTCTACAGTTACATCGGTGGCTTCAGTTGGCTGACCGCCGCCCAGAGCGAGTTTGTAGCTGCCTGGAGTGACGGCGCGAACACCTTTCGCATCGACCTGCGAAAGTGTCCGAGGATCGAGTGTGAATTGGATGTGCTGTTTCTGCGCTGGAGCGAGATGAACGCGGGTGAAACCGTTAAGAGCGAGCTTGGGCGAGACCTCGGTCTGCGGCGGTGTTAGATAAAGCTGTGCGACTTCGTCACCTGCGCGGGAACCCACGTTTTGAACATCGGCTTCGACGGTGAGGGTATCGCCAGCGTGAAGATGGCTGTTGGATAGCTTTAGGCCGGAGTAGCGGAAAGTGGTGTAGCTGAGTCCGTATCCAAAGCCGTAGAGCGGGGTGCCCTTGAAGTAGCGATAGGTGCGGTTGGCCATGGAGTAGTCGCTGAATGATGGCAGCTGGTCGACCGACTCATAGAACGTGATTGGGAGACGTCCGCCGGGGTTGTTCTTGCCGCTGAGCGTCTCGGCGATTGCCTGGGCGCCTGCCTCTCCGGGGTACCATGCTTCGAGGATTGCACCGACGTGCGCTTGTGCCCATTGTGTGGCAAGAGCGCTGCCATTCAGCAGAATGACAACGATGGGTTTGCCGGTTGCTGCCAAAGCCTCCAACATCTGCTGCTGCGCTCCGGGTAGTTTGATGTCGGTACGGTCTCCGCCAGAGAAGCCTTCCACCTTGATTGGCATCTCTTCGCCTTCGAGTTCAGGCGAGAGACCAACGAAGGCGAGGACAACGTCGGCTTTCTGCGCGATGGCGACCGCTTCGTTGCGAAGAGGCTCGGGTTCAGGTACCCACTCCATTGAGATGCCTGCACCAAAGAGCTTGGCCGTGTGTGTGTATTCGACGCGAATCTCGCGCGGGTTGTTGTCGGGGAAGTTGACCTTGAACCGCGGAGTACCGCTCTCGCGGGATTCGGCGTTGACTGGCGAGGCGAACCCAGCGATAGGTTTGCCGTCGACATATACGGAGAACCGCTCGTGATCTCCGCAGGGATAGCAGTGCGCGAGCCGCATGGCAAAGCTGTATGTGCCGGGCGCGGGCGGAGTAATGGTGCCGGTCCAGCGAACCGCAAAGGCGTTTGGCGCCACACCGGGGACCGGGCTGGCTGAGTTCCAATCAAAGTCGATCTGTTTATCGACGCGGCTGAAGACAGGCTTCGCGTCGAAGTTCGTACCGTCGAAGTACTCTCCGGTCAAGCCCTCGACCTTTGGCTGGTTGGCGGGGTGGAGCAGTGTGCGCGGCACAGGAACCGCTACGCCTTCCGCGTAAGGAGCGCCCTGTGCGTAGAGTACCTTGGCTTGCGGGAACTCAGCGATGATGCCATCCACGGGCAGTACAGGGTTGCGGGGAACGGCGTTGTAGTTGCCCTCAAGCGCCGAGAGTGATGCTGCGTTCGGCCCGACAACAGCGATCGTGCGGAGGCTGTGCTTGAGGGGAAGCGCGCCGCCTTCGTTCTTGAGAAGCACCATAGATTTGCGCGCAGTCTCCAGTGCAAGCGCGCGGTGCTCTGAAGAACCGACAACTGAAAAGGGAATGCTGTTGTAAGGCACTCGTGCTGGGGGATCAAACAGACCGAGCTGGAATCGGGCGCGAAAGAGACGCTTGAGGGAGACATCGATCTCGGCTTCGGTGACGAGTCCTCTCTTCACAGCTTCGCCGAGCGCGAGATACGTTGAGCCGCAGTTGGTGTCTGTACCTCTTTTGATGCCATCGGCGGCAGCGGTTGCCTTGTCTGCCGATGTGTGGTGAGCCTTCGCTTCGAAGAAGTCATCGATGGCCCCGCAATCAGAGGTGACGAAGCCCTTGAAGCCCCAATACTGCCTCAGGATTTGATCCAGCAGCTCGTGGCTGGCGCAGGCGGGGAAACCGTCGAGGGCGTTATAAGCGCACATGATGGAGCCGGCCTTGGCATCGACAATGGTCGCGCGGAAAGCGGGCAGATAGGTCTCCCAAAGATCATGGGCCGTGGGGGTGGCGTTGAAGCGGTGACGGTCGGACTCCGGGCCACTATGCACAGCGAAGTGCTTCGGCGTTGCGATGACCTTGAAGAAGTCAGGATTGGTTCCCTGCAGACCTTTGACGAAGGAGACGCCGAGACGGCTGGTGAGGAAGGGATCTTCGCCATATGTCTCCTGTCCTCGTCCCCAACGTGGATCGCGGAAGATATTGATGTTGGGTGACCAGATGGTGAGGCCGTAATAGATGGAATGGATATCGTGGCGAACTGCCTCGTTATATTTGGCGCGCGCCTCAGTTGAAATCGTCTGGCCGATCTGGCCAATCAGAGGCGTATCCCATGTGGCAGCCATGCCGATGGCCTGGGGAAACATGGTGGCATACCCTGACCGCGCTACACCGTGCAGGCCCTCATTCCACCAGTCATATGCCGGGACCCCAAGGCGAGGGATAGCGGGCGAAGTGTTGACCATTTGCGTGATCTTCTCTTCGAGAGTCATGCGTGAAACAAGGTCGTCGACTCGCTTATCCGTCGGTTGAGTGGGGTCTAGAAACAGCTTGTTGTCTGCTTGCGCTTGTGTCAGCGACGGTGCGAGCAACAGTACCGATGCGAGGCACAAAGCGATGGAACCAGAGAGGCGAAATTTGACCACGTGGGAGGTCCTTTCAGGAAAAGGGGTCTATGGCGGGGTGAAAATGCTATGCGACGCGAAATTATTTTATTCAGTTAGCAGTGTCAAGCTTGTTCGGACTATCGAAGGGGCTATGTCAAGGATATGATCGTTAGTTCTAATATCGAAGAAATTATGGTATTACATAGGATGTTCTCAGGAGTTCAGTGCTCTATCAAACCGTTTCGTGGCGCAGAAATCATTGATTCACGCCGCTCGCCATGTATCCCCCGTCGATGGTTAGGATTTCGCCATTCGTAAAAGAGCTTTGGCAGGAGGAAAGATAGACTGCAGCTCCAACGACTTCCTCCACCTTGCCGAACCGATGCATCGGTGTACGCATCAGAAGCTCGTGACCGCGTGGGGAGTCGAGCAGAACTCGATTCAGTTCAGTGGGGAAGATTCCGGGGGCAATGGCATTGACGCAGACTCCCTGGGCGCCCCACTCAACCGCAAGCGATCGAGTCAGTGCCCCTACCGCCGCCTTGCTCGCGCAGTAGGCCGCAACCCCGTTAAACGCGACGAAGGTTGAAAGCGAAGCAATGTTGATGATGCGGCCGTATCTTTGTGCGAGCATTGTTTTTCCAAAGATCTGGCAGGCGCGGAGTGTCCCATTGAGATTCACATTCATGATGCCGTTCCAGGTATCTTCCGGGCAATCGAGCGTTTCGACGCGCTTCGTAATGCCGGCGGCGTTGACCAGAATGTGAACAGCTCCGAAAGTGTCGAGGACGCTATCGTGAAGCTCCTGCAAAGATTGCCGATCGGTGACGTCCGACGTCAATCTCAGAGTTCGTCTTCCTTTAGCTTCGATCTCCAAGGCAACTTCTTCCACCGGGGCCTGAGATCGTGATGATGCGATGACATCCGCGCCAGCGTCAGCCAGACCGAGAGCGATGGCTTTGCCAAGACCTGATGTCCCACCGACTACCACCGCGACCTTGGCCGTGAGATCAAACATAATTACCCGAAGCTCTCTGCTGAACGGATTCGCTAAAAAAGTCTTTATGTTTTGTACTACAAATAATTCTGCGCTGTCACCTTTAGATTTGCAGATAGGGTGCCTGTACATTCGCGGGGTATTCAGCGTCTCTTTGCGGACAAAGCCGATAATTTACTTACGCTTTGGTCGAGGTCGCGTTTGCGAAAGGCCTCTCTATCGGACCCGTCAATGATTTATCTCGGAAATTAACGCAAAAATACAGAAGTACCCGGTATTGAGCTAAGACTTCGGCGGTAACGCCTACGAGAGGGGTATCAGCACGGTTCACGACGGTATTCGCCTGAACCCTGGCACTATGTCAGCTCAGGACTGTGGCAATGGGCCGTACACTGTAGCTGCCCCCTAACGGTTGGGATTGCCAAATTTATAATTTCTGAGGGTTTGCCTACCTTCCTTTTGTGCGCTGCAGACTCGATTATTTCACAGGCAAACAAATTTACTGGCCCATCAAAGATGGGCTTGAAACGTCAGACCGAGTTAGCGTGGGCTATTGCAGGTAGTGATCGAAACAACAAATTGAAAATCCACGTGGAAGGGCTTCGGAGATACTTATGAAGGTTCTCCGAACCAGTTCGGCAGATATTAAATGTTTGTTGTAATAAATGTTAAATTCAGATATACGTAGTCACGAGTTTCCTTTTCTTTAAGGGTTCGAGCGGCCGTTCTATGACTTCGAAATAGTTCGCTCAGTACTTTTATTCGCCTTGGCCACTCCACATCCAATTCCGATCAATGATTGGATTCCTGTGGGCAACGGCATTAAAACCTCTGCGGAGTTTCAACACCTTACAGATGGGCGATGAGAGTCCGGAGAATGGGCCAATACCATGAATACGGCTCCAGCATCGAGTTCCCGTAATTCGCCAAAGCGGGAGGAATGATGAAGACTCAGATAGACCGAGCACAAAGAAGGCAGGGTATTAGGCGAATCGATCTGGCATACGTCGAGCTCGCATCGAGTGAGGTCGCACGCGATATCAATCGGGACGTGATTCTGGAGCTCATCCGCACGAAGCAACCGATTGCGCGCGCGGATCTATCACGCAGCTCTGGACTGCAGCCGAGCACAGTCTCTTCCATCGTCGAACAACTTTTAGAAGAGAAGTGGATTGTCGAAGGCGCGGCGGCGCGGCGGCCACGCGGTCGCAGGCCCACCTTGCTTTCGTTGAATGGCGACATGGCAATTATCGTGGCCGACATACGTCCCGACCAGGCGATTATTGCCGTTGTCGACCTCAATGGGAGATTTCTCTCACGTGAGGCATTACCGCTCCTGACCGACCCTGAGCGAGGCGTAAGCAATCTGATCGATTCCATGGAGAGGATGCTGACGAGGCATCCGGAGAAATCGTTCGAAGGAATTGGCCTTAGCCTTCCAGGGCGAGTTGATCCTGTCTCTCAAAGGCTGATCCTGGCTCCGAATCTGAAATGGTCGGACTACGACATCAAAAAGGCGATTGAGCAGCGCATTCCTCTCCAGGTAGAGATGGACAACGCGGCGAATGCATGTCTGCTTTCCGAGCTTTGGTTCGGCCGGATGGATGGCATTCGCAATGCGGTCCTCATCACGATCTCCGAGGGGGTCGGAGCCGCGATCCTCGCGAGCGGTCAGCTGGTGACTGGCAAGTCGGGCCTGGCGGGTGAGTTTGGGCACGTGCCCCTCAATCCAAGCGGGCCGCTGTGTGGATGCGGTCGCAACGGATGCTGGGAGATGTATGCGTCATCGCGCGCAGCCCTTCGCTTCTACGCAGAGCTCGCTCCGAAGACGCCTGTGTTGACCATCCGAGAGTTGTTGAATCGAGCAGAGGATGGAGATCGCAAGGCAATCGAAGCATTGAACAAGCAGGCAATGTTTCTGGGGCAGGGTCTCAGGCTGATTGCAACGGCACTATCCCCGGAGCTGATTTTGCTGACCGGAGATCTAACCATTTCCTGGGCGAGATTCGGTCCAATCGTGGAAGCAGAACTGAATGGCAAGATGCTTGCCGGCGTGTCTCCACGGCTGATGGTGACGACAGATGCCGAACTGGCGAGGCTTAGAGGCGCTGCGGCCCTGGTGCTACAACGCCACTCCGGATATCACCGCTCGACTCATTCGACGGGGGCCGGACAGCATGTTCGCAAGTCCAGGAATGGCGCGAAGAGAGAGATAGCGGCATCTACTCGCTAATAGATCTCCTGCCAATTGTTTACTGACAAAGAAAGGCAGGCAGCCATGAACGAAGCTGGCTGCCAGGTTGTACATGGTTCATCGCTAGAATGTGAAGCGACCGGCTAAGTTGATGCTTCGCCCTCCGGAGTTTGCTGCAAGCGCTGTGACCTTGCCGAAGTTGGCTCCTGAGATATTTGAATTCGGATTTGCGAATGCCGGAGTATTGGTCATATTGAACGCCTCAGCGCGGAACTGGAATCTCAGGTTTTCCCAGATGCCAAATTCACGAACGACGCTTACGTCCAGGTTGAAGTAGCCGGGTCCTCGGAGCATATTCCGCGATGAGGTTCCGAAACGAGGTGTGCCTGTTACAGCTGCGAAAGCTGTCGTATCGAAATATGGGGGAAGATTTGCCACATTATTCGTGCCACTCCGGTAGGTCTTCCCAATTGCCACGATCGATTTCACCTGGTCTGCGACCTGCGTGTTGCCGGGCGCATTCAATACTGTCCCTGCATCGGTCACGGTAAACGGCACACCGCTGAGTTTGCTAAGAGCAGTGTTCAGCGACCAGCCGCCCAACGCCTTTCCAGCAAAGCCATCCAAAGCCCACTTACCGTTTTTGCCGAAGGGCGAGTCCCCGACTACCCACCACTGCAGATTGTTCGTTCGATCGAAGCCCGCTGTCCCCTTGTTGCGGTCCCAGTACGTGGGATAGTTAAACATGAGGCCGCTATAGGTAGAGTTATCGTTGTAGTTGATCGTGTGCGACCAGGTATAGATGAGTCCCGTGTTCACGCCTTGGCCGACGCGACGTGTGAGCTGGGCCTGCAGCCCGTTATAGCTCGCGCTGCGGAAGGGCGTGTTTGACGTAATGTCGACCTGCGATCCGGTACTGGTCGAGAGCAGACGTCCAGCGTTACCACCCCCCGGAGGCGCTGCGTTGATGTTCAGCGACGTAATGGCGCGTACAGCATGCGTACCGACATAAGTAAGATTCATATTGAAGCCGGCAACTAATTCCTGCTGAAGCGCCAGGTTCCAGGATTGGATATAGCCGCGGCGGTAGTTTTTGGGTACGGTCTCTGTCGATGCACTGGTTGGAAGCGTTAGAAATCCGGTGCTGTAGTTCGGCTGGGTGACGGGAGGAATTCCCACCGTCTGTGTACCTGCCGCGGTGCCGTTACTCGTGCCGCAGCCGGTAAGGCTGTTGTTCCCGTCAGCTGCCTGCAGACAGTTTGCCGGCGTGTAGGAGTTGGGGCCGCCCAGATTAATATTGGTCACCGCGCCGTAGGTTTCGCGGAAGCGGCGGAAGTTGTCGGGATCGACCGTCATACCGAAGCCCGCGCGAACTACGGTTTGCTCCCTTACGCGATAGGCCACGCCGATGCGAGGAACGATCATACCCCATCCAATATCGACGCCCGTGTTTTGAGGATTGCCGCCACGTCCGCCGATTACAACGTTATTAGTCGCGCCCAACGAAGGATCGAAGCGGAACACGCCCTCGTGATCGCGTGTAGCGAAAGGATAGTATTCGTATCGTAAGCCGGCGGTTAAAGTCAGCTTCGGTGTAGCCTGCCACTGGTCCTGCATGTAGAAGGCGAAGGTCGACCATCGAACAGCATTGGGATTCAGGGACTGTGTGGCTTTTCCGTAGGTTTGCGGTAGACCGAGCAGGAAGTCGGCGAGTTGGTTGAAGATCGTCGGTGTTGTACCGCCGATTGTGGTGAGGCCACCCGTAAACTGGAAGCCTCCGCGGGGAGTTGCCACGTTGGAGCCCTGCGGCTGGAAGTGATTGATCGCCGAGTGCGTATACTCACCGCCGAAGGCCATGTTGTGCCGGCCTTTGGTCCAGGTTACGGAGGCATTTCCTACATACTGATTGTCCCGGAACAGATAGGGACTGGCAGTATTCTGGTTGCCGATCGACGAAAAAGCCGTGGAGCCGCTTGAGGAAGCACCGCCTCCGAAACCGCTGGCAGCAGCGGCCGAGAAGACGAAACCGGGCTGACCGCTCTGAAGAGGATTCGGGCCGTTTGTGCCGGGAATGCCGAGGGTCTCCAAACCAAAGTTTGGACCTAGATCCGGACCCTGACCACCGATGCGCTGCCGCGCATAACCCGCGTTTGTCGCAAGGAGCAGATTCTGCGTGAACACGTGCGTGAAGCCGAGGCCGATGTTTTGGATTCTTCCAAGGTTCGCGCCGGGATTGCCACCGTCGAAGGGCGAACCATTTGCAGGTCCAAGCGCGGGAGGGTCGTTGATGCTGTAGGGCGCGATGCTATAGCGGCCGAAGATTGAGTTCTTGTCGTTCGGGTTCCAGTTGATCTTCGTGTCGTACTTCGTCATCGTGTACGCTGCCGTCGCAGAACCGATGTAATTATTGGCGATGGTTGCCGTGCAGTTGGCGACGCAGTTATTGGCAGCCGGCAACAAGGCAAGCATCTTCGTCGCCACAGAGCTGATGCGGCTTGCCGGAATCTGCATAAGACCGGTCCCATTTGTGGTTGCAAAGGTCTTGCGGCCAACGCCGTTCTGGCCCAAAACCGTGCCTCCCGACACCGCGAGCGACGTCGTGTTGCCGCTGGCGGGGTCATAAATCTGCGCCTGCGACCCGCCAACGAGGTACCCGTTGAAATTACCACCGATAAGTTGTGCAGTCGGAATGGTCTGAGAGCCGCTGGTTGCATTGCGACGGGTGATGCGGTCGATATCGAAGAAGAAAAAAAGCTTATCCTTCAGGATTGGTCCGCCGATCGCGCCGCCCCACTCGTTGTAAATGTTCTTTGGGCGCACCGGCAGAGCGCTGACCGCCTGGTAGAAGCTGCGGGCGTTGTACTGGTTGATGCTGTTGTAGAGGAAGGCGGAACCATGGAGTTTATTGGTACCGGACTTGATCGTCACGTTGATGGACGCGCCGCCTGCCGTTCCCTGATCCGCCGTGAAGCTGTTCGTCACAACATTCACGCTTTGAATCGCATCCTGCGGTGGCACATACGCAATCAGATAAGGCAGCCATGGATAGGACACGGTCGCGCCGTCTACGCGGGTTGAGTTTGCGGCCCACGAGACGCCGTTGGCGTTGCTAGCCTGCGCGCGCATCGGATTGCCGCCCGACGAATTCTGCTCTGCCGGTGGGGTGAAGCCAGGAACGAGCTTGTACAGCGACTGGAAATTGCGGCCATAGCTGCTGGTGGTTGGCAACTCGGCAAGTTGCACCCGGCCGATCTCCGTATTGACGTCGGCCCTATCGGTCTGTAGAGGCACCGTCTGGGCGTTCACCTCAACGACCTGTTGATTGGAGCCAACGCTCAGTTGTGCGTCGCTACGAGTGATCTGGTTCGGAGCTACTTGGATCCCGGTCGCCCTAAACGTCGTAAAATTGGACGCTGTGATGGTAATCGTGTAAGTGCCGGGCTGCAGACTCTGGATAAGATAGATACCTTCAGCGTTCGTGATGACTGTACGCGAGACGCCAGTGGCCTCATTCGCTGCGGCGACGGTTGCGCTGTTAATGACCGCGCCGCTGCTGTCGGTCACATTTCCTGTGATGGTTCCATACAGTACCTGCGCCTGCATGCCCGTGGTTGACAGAATGATTAGGAGTAGAAGACCGAACGCATAGCGTTGGAAACGAGTGGTGTGGGATTTCATGGTTCCTCCGGGAAAAGGTGAATCACCAGAAGGGCCCAAGGAGCTCGTGGCTCCCTCTTACCGATTTACTATTTTCTACGCGACGCGAAATTTATCTGGATTCGACAAGAACTGTCAAGGAGTTTTTGTTGGCGTGAATCTACCGCGAGCCTTATCACCGCAATGAATGCAAGCTCAGCTTTATTCAGTTATCTGAATATCCATACACCTTTTGGTATGAACATTTGGGCAAGAGTAGTTCTGAGCAGAGACCGCTCCTCAACAAATAATGGATTCCTCTTACTCCCAAACTTATCCCAGGCAAGGAAGGCTCATAGCATGGGGAGAAACTGAAGCAACAGCTGTCGGTTCCCGCTGTAACTGAGTCCTCTGGTTGAACCTAGCCACGGCCCCTTTGGTAGCAAAGACGTTGCAAGACCTGCCTGAATATTTTGTTTTATCTTTTCATTAGACGGGGTCAGATCAAGGTCCAGACCCAGGTCATTTATTTTGAATACTTTAGGACTATTTGTATGGGGGTGGGGGTACTCTCGTGACAACGAATTTCCAGACTGAATAATCGCGCGGGCAAACGGCCTTCAAAGAGTAGCCAATCGTCCGGAGAAGCTCTCCGGCGGACCCAGGTAGATGGCTGGGCTTCGGGAGGTTGCGCTGCATTGGCGGAACTTTGATAGTCTTCGCGGTGTGAAGATGATGGATATGTGCTCGGCCTTTCGCGCTGTTTCTAAATCATCGGCTTTCGGCTCCGGGAATCGTCTTACGTCGCGGTCGAAGATAGGTTGCATGGTCGATGCGGTAATTGGTCTGACGCTTGTGATGACTCCGGGGCTTGCGGGGGCCGAAGCTCAGCGGCCTGTCGGAGATCTGGTCCTTCATCGTACGGTTACTTACGCTGACCGTCAGACTTATATTGAGGTCCCTTTTGATGTAGGAGAAGGAGTGACCCGGATCACGGTGGACTGCTCTTATACGGAGCGGGATAGGCACACCGTGATCGATCTGGGGATGTTTGACGGGGAACGCTTTC
>DATDHL010000043.1:0-4827 GCA_036521575.1 Edaphobacter sp.
CGTCTACGCGTCTGCGACAACCCCGAATGCCGCTGGCTCTTTCTCGACACCAGCAAAAACCACACCCGCCGCTGGTGCGACATGAAACTCTGCGGCAACCGGATGAAAGCCCGTAGATTCAAGGCCCAGCACGCGACATAACGGCGCCCCAACCCAATCGCCGCCGATGAACTATCCTATATAGGACAGCTCCACGAAGCCCCTTTCGTCTTCGTCTGAAAAGGAATCAATCACTTGCCACTGAACTGCGGAATCGTTGGCCTCCCCAACGTCGGAAAATCCACGATCTTCAACGCCCTCACCTCGGCCAAGGCCCAGGCGGCGAACTACCCCTTCTGCACCATCGACCCCAACACCGGCACGGTCACCGTTCCCGACGTTCGTCTCGACAAGATCACCGAGTTCGTCAAGCCCCACCGCACCGTCCCCACCACGATGGAGTTCATCGACATCGCCGGTCTCGTCGAAGGCGCCAGCAAGGGTGAAGGTCTCGGCAACCAGTTCCTCGGCCACATCCGCTCCACCGACGCCATCTGCCACGTCGTCCGCTGCTTCGACGACCCCGAAGTCGTCCACGTAGCCGGGGGCGTCAACCCGCTCCACGACATCGACATCATCAACACCGAGCTCCTCCTCGCCGATCTCGACACCGTCGAAAAGCGCAGCCAGCGCCTCGAAAAACTCGCCCGCAACACGCAGGACGCGAAGATCAAGGCCGAAGCCTCCGCCGTGGCCAAGCTCAAGGAGACTCTCGAAGCCGGCAAGCCCGCACGCACCGCCGACCTCACCGACGACGAGCGACTCGCCGCCCGCGACCTCTTCCTCATCACCGCCAAGCCCCAGCTCTACGTCGCAAACGTCGACGAAGCCGGCCTCACCACCGACAACCCCTACACCGAGGCCGTAGAAAAGCGCGCTGCCGAAGAGAACTCGCAGGTCGTCCGCATCTGCGGAGCACTCGAGTCCGAGATTGCCCAACTAGAACCCGCCGAGCGCGACGAATTCCTCAAGGACATGGGCCTCGAAGAGCCCGGCCTGAATCGCCTCATCCACTCCGCCTACCGCCTGCTCGATCTCATCACCTACTTCACCGCCGGCGTGCAGGAGGTCCGCGCCTGGACCATCAAGCGCGGCACCAAAGCCCCCGGAGCCGCTGGCGTCATCCACTCCGACTTCGAGCGCGGCTTCATCAAGGCAGACTGCTACTCCTCCGATGACCTCTTCAAATACGGCAGCGAGCAAGCCGTCAAGGAGAAAGGTCTCCTTCGCTCCGAAGGCAAGGAATATGTCGTCAAGGACGGCGACATTCTCTTCTTCAAGTTCAACGTGTAGTGAAGTATCTGCACTGCTGAAGAATGGGTGCGCCGGAAGGTCGGCCCGGGGTGTTCTCTCCAATAAAAGGAGAATTGTTCCAGAACACCCCGCACTCCATCACCTTCCGTGCGCTTGCCGATCGCGGAAGGGAATATGTCGTCAAATCTCCAGCCGTAGCGGAGTTGTGCGTATAAAGCACCAGTAGCGGTTTATGCGCCGACCGATCGACCATCAACGTCTGCGCCACGCTGCTAAGCACCAGTTTGTACTCGCCACCCTGCTTTCGAAAGACGCGCAGCGCACAGTTACCTACGCCGGCGCACTCTTCCGATCCCTGGCCCTCCATAATCAGTTCAGGAACGCCATCGCCATCCAGATCCTCAAAGCTGCAATCAGCCCGTTCGACATACTCCTTGATCTCCTCATCCCGCGCATACTGATACATGGGACTATTGCCCATCGCGCTCAATGAAGCATCTACGATCGATGCCCTCTCCCGCGCAGTCAGCTTCAGCTGCGCCATCTGGCGAATGCTCTGCGTTGGCGACTTCTCCAGGTACTCCATCCTCCGCCACTGCCACTGAAAGCCCTTATCGGCGCTCATCGCGCCACACAGCGAAGCGGTCAGGAAGACAATTACGCAGGCGATCCGCAAACCATTCATAAGCGACAAGCATCCTGCACGCTCGGGACTGAGTCAACAAAATCTTTTTGAGCAAGGTCACTTCGTCGCAGGTGCAAGCGGCTTCAATCGTTCTTTATCGATCTTCAACACGACGCCCGAGTTGCGATCTGCCACCTCACTCACCTTGTACTCCGCCGCCGTCCCGATCACCTGTGCAACCTCTGACGGAGTCAGCTTGTAATCCTCCGTCAGCCATTGCGCCATATCCGCCGTGGCCGAACGGAATGCGTCATCGAGCGATCCATATAGCCCCATCGAGATAATGTGCGTTGGCGACTCCACGCGTACCGACGGAATCCGCTTTTCCGGAATCACATCCACCGTGAACTCCACGTCCATCGAGGTCTCCAACGCATTGCCGTTCAACTCGCCATCACCCTGCGCAGCATGGGCATCGCCGACATACAGCAGAGCCCCCGGATTCCGCACCGGCAGATACACCGTTGCTCCTTCAACAATCTCGTTGAAGTCCATATTCCCACCCCAGTCCCCTGAGTCCCCCGTCCCCGGAGCGGCCTGTGCAGGATTCGGCGCAACCGCAATACATCCCAGCATCGGCCGCAGCGGAACCGTATAGTGCGCCAGATGTTCCCCCGGCTTCTCCGGATAGGCCACCCCTTTAGCCGTGTCCAGGTGCCAGCGAATCGATTTGCCATTGTCCTTCATCTTCACCGCAAGATCGCTGTTCAGCCCGCTCTCCACAATGCCGTCATCACTTCCGGCCCAATCGCGATTCAGCCGCAGCCGCGTCAGATGCACGACCAGCGTATCTCCGGGCATTGCGCTCTCGACATAGAAAGGGCCCGTCTGCGGATTCCCACCCCTCACGCGCTTCACACCCTGCGCGTCCTCGCCACCAGCATCCACAGTCGTCGTGTGGATGGTGTCCCCCGGAGCGACCGTCAGTACCGGCTTATTCATAGCTGAAAACTGCCGGTAGAAGACAGTTGGCGTGAACTCATGCCGCTGCGGTGGTCCCGCCGGCCGCGCTGGAGCGAGTACTCCGGTGAACTGATACTGCAATGGGTTCTCATCCACATACTTCCCGACAACAGTGCCCGTGAGCTTTCCATCCTGCACGGTGCCGCTGACTTCTTCCGAATTGCCCTGTTCGTCCTTCGCAACAAAGTGAACGGCGTTTCCCTGCACCGACCCTTCGAGCTTGTTCGAACCAAACTTACCAGTCAGCTTCTCCCCCTGCTGTACAAGCTCCATCCGCATATACGACGTAGTGCCGTAGAAGTCCTCCGTAAGAATCCAGCGCCCGGTAAGATCATGCTTCCCTTGATCTGTTTGATAAGCCTGCGCCTGTGCCGAAAAAGCGGAAAGCGCCAGAATGCAGCTAAGGATAAACCTGGGTCTCATGCGAATCTCCATGCGAATAATGGTTTCGGGTCACTTACAAAACGGTCCAGCAAACCATACTACGAATAGATTCGTAGATTACACCAAAAGTTTCCCATATCCCACCCAACAGTTGATCGCCTTACTGTGCGGGAATGCGATACACGGTCACCGAGTAGGGGCGCAACTGCACGGGAATGGCTCCGTTCTTCACATCAAGGGTCGAAGATACTGGGGAGACAGCCGTGGGGTGGTCGAAACTGTTTTCAGCCTTCAGATCAGCGCTCTCCAGAGTTGTGATCTTAGCTGTGCCGGAGGGGCTAATCCCATTCAATCTTATCTCCGCCGGCCTTGGAGTGGGCGAAAAGTTAATCACTTTCACGATCAGTTCATGACTGCGTTCGTCGAGCGATGCGCTTGTATACAGTCCAGCCTCCACCTTCGGTCTGACCGGTAAGACACGCGTCCCAACGTTGTTGGCAAACACCTTCTGTACGTAGTAATCCGGAGTGCCGTATGAACGCAGATTGTCAAACCAGATCTCGTCCGGCTTCCACTGCCATGCATCGACGTGCGCCATCAACGGCGCATAGGATGCCATCTGCACGACATCGCCGTTGCGCTCCAGACCAGTCATGAAAGCAGCTTCGGTAATTGCGGCCTTCCAATTGTTGCGGTTCTCAGCGCTTGTCGTCCCCACGGTTTGCGCGGCATACTCCCCGGCAAAGACTTTTGGTCCTGACCGGTCATAGTGGTCATAGCGTCCGCTATTCTCCAGAAACCACTCGGGACTCATGTAGTAGTGTTCGTCCACAATATCGGCCTTAAGCGACCGCCAGGTGGACCACATGCTGTCAAAAGGTTCTCCTGCTGGAGCAGGCCCGGCAGCCACGACCAGCCTGATCTCAGGGTGCTGCGCTTTCAAAGTTGCCGCGAACACCTTGTAGCGCTCAACATAGCGCGATCCCCACTGCTCGTTCCCTACCCCGAGCATGGTGAGATGGAACGACTCCGGATGTCCCATCTGCGCGCGCAGCCTGCCCCACGGCGACGTCACTGGACCGTTCGCAAACTCGATCAAATCAAGCGCATCGCGCACATATTCATCGAGCTGGTTCAACGCGGCCGTCTCGCTTGAATTGAACTGGCAGGCCATCCCGCAGTTCAGGATCGGCAGCGGCGCTGCACCAATATCCTCGGCCAGTTGAAAGTATTCATAAAAGCCCAGGCCGAAAGACTGGAAGTAGTCCGGAGCCGGTCTTTGGTCGAATTCATCATTCCAGCGGTTGACGATAGTTTGCCGTTTCTCAATGTCCCCAACCGTGGTCTTCCAGCGATATCGCGTCGTCAATTGGCGGCCTTCGACAATGCAACCTCCCGGAAAGCGGATGAACCCCGGGTGCATGTCATAGAGCAATTGAACGAGGTCTTTGCGTAATCCGTTCGGACGGTGCTTCCATGTGTCCACCGGGAAGAGCGAGACC
>DATDHL010000044.1:0-2913 GCA_036521575.1 Edaphobacter sp.
GTTGGGGTTGGGGCTGGTGCGGGGGTGTCGGTAAACGGGTGAAGGAGATCGGTGATGTCGATGACGAACTCGTCGTAGCCCCCGACGTGCTTGCCAGCCAATGCTTCGCCGACGTAGACGGTTGTTGCCTGACCGGCGCCCTCAAAGTGGAGCAGGGTGCGGCCGCCCTTATACGGATTCGCTACGGGGATATGGGTTCGGTACCAGCCGTTGCCGCGGTAGTAAGGGACGTCCGGATCGCAGCCGTCGTAGGCGTTGAAGCAATGGGGCATCGCTACGGGCTGCCATGCTGCGACCTCTTCGCTGTGCCATGCCTCCCATGGGCCGCCCAACGATCCTTGCAGGTATTCCCATCCTGTTGCCAGACGCGTGACTGTTGGGCCGTTCGCTGCGTCCTGGGCCAGGGTGGCAATTGAAGCTCTGAGCGACGGATGTGGCAGCAACGAGACCGCGGCTGCGGTCGCACCTGACTTCAAGAATTGTCTGCGGGAGTACATGAATGTGATGCTCCTGAATTAGTTGGGGAAAATTGAAATTCTGCGGATGCCGGAAATGTGTTTGCCGCCATATAATTCACAGCGTCTACAAAATGCCAGCTTCAAGTGATATAAAGACTCGTCGTGAAGGATGTCAAGAGATTGGGAGCGAAACACATTCTCATGATTGAATGGATTGTTCTATTAGCAAAATTGAATCGAACTGCTATTGCCTCAACTTTGCAGGGTCAAGCCGGGAAGCCAAGATAAATGTCCATACCGCCGACACAAACATTTTCGTTTACCAGAAAACAGAGCGCGTCCAATAAAACGCCGCGGCAGATCAATCGGAACCTCGTGTTCAACCTCATTCGAACGCGCCAGCCGATCTCGCGAGCCGACCTAGCGCGTGTGTCGGGACTGCAACGCAGTACGATCTCTCTGATCGTTGAGGATCTGATCCACGACAAATGGATTCTTGAAGGATCGACCGGAAGACTGCCGCGCGGGCGCAGACCTACGTTTCTTGAACTCAACCACCAACGTGCCGTGATTGCGGTGGATATCCACCCTTCGCAGACGACGGTTGCGGTCACCGACCTTGGGGGTAGGATCGTCGCGCAGAATGTGGTCGCTCTGCCCGTTGACCCGGCCAAGGCGATCCAGCCGATGATAACGGCCATTCGCAAGCTGATCGCTGATCATAGCGAAAAGTCGTTCGATGGAATTGGTATCAGCCTTCCGGGCCGTGCGGACCCGTTGCTGGAGAAGCTCATCTTTGCGCCTAACTTGAAGTGGCCGGTGTTGAGCCTGAAGTCGCGGATTCAGCGAGCGACCGGACTGCGCGTGGAGATGGACAACGTGGCGAATGCATGCGCTCTCTCTGAGGTTTGGTTTGGCGACAGTGATGGTGTTCATGACCTTGTGGTCGTCAATGTGTCGGAGGGTATTGGAACCGGAATATTTTCAAATGGCCGGCTGCTGCGCGGCGTGAATGGCATGGCGGGCGAATTTGGTCACGTCGAAATGGAGCACGATGGATATCCTTGTGGTTGCGGCGGGCGGGGCTGTTGGGAGACGCTTGCCTCCAATCGTGCGGGGCTTCGTTATTACAAAGAACTCCACGGTGGAGCTGCTCCGCTGAGCTTTGCCGCGCTGGTGAAGATGGCGCAGGCCGATGATGCGGACGCGATCAAGGCGCTGGAGAAGATGTCTTCGTTCCTCGGACGCGGACTGCGGATGATTGCGTCAGCGTTGGCTCCAAGCGAGATCATCATTGTGGGTGACATTACCTCTGCATGGCATATGTTCGGCCCGAAGGTTGAAGCCGAATTCAAACTGAACTCACTCTCAAAGGCGCCGAAGCTCAGGCCCTCCTTTGAGGGCAACACGGCCCGGTTGCGCAGTGCGGTTGCACTGGTGATGAACGAAGGCCCGGTCTAAATAATAAAAAGGAAGATTCATTATGTTCTCTGCTGTAGATGTTTCTGGAACATTCGGTGCTGACGTAGCCGAATGCAGGTATCGCCGCTCCAATCTGGCAAGCGCACTTGTATTGGGTGCTTTTCTTGGAACAGCATGTCTTTCCTCGGCGGCGCAAACTGCTCCGGTAGCGCAATCCGCGACCAAGGTTGTTCCGGTTGACGGCTATGCCGCCGGAGATCAGATAGACAATCCCGGACCTCTGGCGACCGATCTCTCAACCGAGATCAAGTCCAAGGCCATTACTGCGGCGATGAAGAAGGTCGCAGACTGGCAGGTTGCGTATGCTGAGCCGAAGTTCAACAAGCAGTGGACGTTCGCTGCGCTCTATGACGGCTTGATTGCTGCCTCCACGGCCACGGGCGATCCGAAGTATCGCGATGCGGTGCTACATCTGTCGGAGCGGTCGGACTGGACGCTCCTGGATAACCGCTTCCCGCACGCGGATGATCAGGCGCTCGGCAAGGCCTATATGGATCTATATCTCGCCGATCCCAAGAGTGACCGCAAGCCTGTTCGCATGGCGCACACGAAGGAGGTTATGGATCGCCTGGTTGCGCATCCGGATGATCCCAACAAGCTGCTGTGGTGGTGGTGCGATGCGCTTTTTATGGCTCCGCCCGTGCTTTCGCGCATGTACGTGGCGACCGGCGACAAGAAGTATCTCGACTATATGGATCGCCAGTGGTGGCTCACCTCGGACCTGCTCTTCGACAAGGACGAGCACCTCTACTTCCGCGATAGCCGCTACCTGACGCAGAAGCAGGCCAATGGGCAGAAGCTGTTCTGGTCGCGTGGCAATGGCTGGGTGCTGGGCGGACTGGTGAAAGTGCTTCAGATTATGCCGAAGGACTATCCGAGCCGGCCGAAGTATGTCGAGCAGTACAAGCAGATGGCTGCGAGGGTTGCGGCGATTCAGGGCAAGGATGGTTTGTGGCGTTCAGGCCTGCTCGAC
>DATDHL010000045.1:0-3327 GCA_036521575.1 Edaphobacter sp.
CGGCAGTTCGCTGAGGTCTTTATGGCAGCCGATTCGGCGGGCGGACGGGCTGTTTCGGCGGCTGATTTGCCGAAGACAGTTGCTCTGAAAAGAAAGCTGATGGAAGGGGCCGGGAGCCATAGGACGAAGCTGACTTTTATCGAGGAGAGGCCGCTTGATGATCGGTATGTTTTGGTAGAGACCAAGTGGGTGATGGAGTTCGAAACCCGGGAAGAGATTGCGCTGCTCTCGACGTTTATCGTGCATCGCGCGGAGAGTGGGCTGAAAATCGTGTTTTATCTTGCGCATCAGGACTTGATGGCGGTTTTGAAGGAGCGTGGAATTTTGACGGCTTAGCTGGGAAGAGCAAAAGCGGCAATGCTGAGTGGGAGGCGGTATCGGTAGAGAAGCGGGTTTCTCCGCTGCGCTGCTCGCTAAAACGCGATCAGCTTCGGTCGAAATGACAGGTTGTAAGAGGAGATGAAAAAAAGAGGTTGCGCTTTGCGCGAATGCGATTTCGAATCCGCGTGGCTCGCTCTATGAGAGACTCATTCGAACCCGGCACTGGTGTTTGATCCTGTTCCGAAGACGGAGAGACTCATGCCCGACCAAGCAGCTCCGCGCCAGCTCACTCTCGAAATTGAGCGTACAGACAGCGTGGCTGTCGTGAGATGCCACGGGCAACTGGTCTCTGGACTAACCGGTGTCCTCTACTCCAATGTTCGCCCATTGATCTCGAACAGCAAACGAGTGGTGCTGGACATGTCGGATATCACCGCTATAGACAGCTTGGGCCTCGGGACACTCGTCGGACTCTACACTTCATCGAAGACGGCAGGCTGCGAGTTACAGCTCCTCAATATTGGCAAGCGCGTCCGAGAACTGCTCGGTCTTACGCATCTTCTCGATGTCTTTACCGTCATCGGCGAACATGGCATCAGGCTCTGACGTCGTTGCCCCAGTTATGACGGCTTCATTTGCCTAATTCGGGAAAAGCGGTTCGCGCTTTGCGCGAATGAATCCATGTCTCAGATGCACCCGGCACCCGGCGTTTGGGGGTTCGTAAACATGGCGGTACGGGCAGTTTACATCCCACCCTTCGCAAAAGCGTAAAGGATGGGGCACCCGCGCTTCTGTGGTGGATCTCCTTTCTAGTGATTTGGTGTGGCCAAGACTTCGGCGAGGTGTTTGGGGCGGGCGGTGGTGTTTTGGGTGATTTGTTCGCAGCAGCTGAAGCCGTCGCTGACGATGATGGCTTCGGTGTTGGCGCGGACGGCGGGCAGGAGGACTCGTTCGCCTAGTTTTTGCGAGAGGTCGAATTTGTCCCTTTCGAAGCCGAAGGGGCCAGCCATGCCGCAGCAGCCTGAGTCGAGGAGTTCGACCTCGGCTCCAGTGGCTCGGAGGAGCTTGAGCTCGTCGGCCATGGTCATGGTTGCTTTGTGATGGCAGTGGCCGTGGACGACGATCTTCTGGCTGATCTGCGGGGGCTGGTAGTTGGGGGCGTAGCGGACGAGGAACTCGCTGAGGAGGAAGACCTGGCTGCGGAGCTTGGCGGCGCGGGGGTCGTTGGGGAGGAGGTTGGTGAGTTCGTCGCGGAAGACGGAGGCGCAGCTGGGCTCGAGGACGACGATGGGGGTGCCGGCGTCGAGTTGGGGGGCCAGGGCGGTAAGGACTTTGAGGAGATACTCGCGGGCGTTGTCGAGGAGGCCGAAGTCGTAGAGGGGGCGGCCGCAGCAGAGGTGATGCTGGGGGAGGGAGATGCGGAAGCCGGCGTCGGTGAGGACTTGACAGGCGGCTCGCATGGTGGAGGGGTGGAAGTAGTTGTTGAAGGTGTCGGCCCAGAGGAAGACGTCGGCGCTGGCGGTAGGTTGAGCGGGGCGGGGCTCGCGGGTGAAGGGCTTGGCGAAGCGCGGGAAGGTTCGGTTGGGGTGGATGTGGAGGAGAGATTTGATGATTTTGCTGATGCCGGGGGCGTTGTTGATGGCGTTGACCAAGCCGGGCGCGAAAGAGGCCAGGTGGGCCCAGAGGTCGATGCGTCCGAAGGCGTAGTGGGAGAGGGGGCGGTGGGCGCCTTCGTAGTGGTGGGCGAGGAACTCGGCCTTGTAAGTGGCCATGTCGACGGAGACGGGGCACTCGGACTTGCAGGCTTTGCAGGAGAGGCAGAGATCGAGGGATTCGCGGACCTGCTCGTTCTTCCATTGCTTAGGGAGGACTTCGCCCTGCATGAGCTCCCAGAGGAGATGGGCGCGGCCACGGGTGGAGTGGAGCTCTTCGCCGGTGGCCATGAAGCTGGGGCACATGGTTCCGGCGTCGGCTTTGCGACAGGCTCCGACGCCAACGCAGCGGAGGGTGGCGGCGGGGAAGGAGCCGTTGTCGTCGGCGAAGGCGAAGTGGGTTTTGGGCTGCCAGGGGTTGTAGTCGGCGCCGAGGCGTAGGTCTTCGTGGATCTCGTGGCCATCGATCATTTTGTTGGGATTGAGGCGGTTGGCGGGGTCCCAGAGACGCTTGAAGGCGCGGAAGGCGTCCATGAGTTCGGGGCCGAACATCTTGGGGAGGAGAGCACCGCGGGCCTGGCCGTCGCCGTGTTCGCCGGAGAGCGAGCCGCCGTGGGCAAGGGCGATGTCGGCGGCGCGGTCCATGAACTCGCGGAAGTCGAGGATGCCCTTTTCGGTCTCGAGGTCGAAGGAGATGCGCATGTGGACGCAGCCCTGGCCGAAGTGTCCGTACATCGGGCTGTGGTAGCCGTACTCGTGCATGAGGGCGACGATGTTGCGGAGGTAGGAGCCGAGTTGGGTGGGGTCGACGGCGGCGTCTTCCCAGCCCTCCCAGCCGGTGGGGATGCCGGGGATGAAGGCGGTGGCTCCGAGGCCGGATTCGCGGATGGCCCAGACGCGGGCGGCTTCGGGCTTGGTGTAGATGCGGGTGTGGGTGATGGTCTGGAGGGAGAGCGCGAGGGCGGCGGCTCGTTCGTCGGCTTCGGCTTGGGTGGCTCCGCCGAATTCGACCAGGAGGAAGCCTCGGCCTTCGGGGAGGAGGGGGAGATCGGCGAGGGCTTTTTGTTTGCGGCGGAGGGCGTCGAGGAGGAGGCCGTCCATGCCTTCGAGACCGATGGGCTTGTGAGTGAGGACGAGCGGGACGTGATCGGCGGCGATGAAGACGTCTTCGAAGCCTACGCCGACGAGGGTGCGGTATTGAGGGCTTTGGACCAGGTTGAGGGTGGCTCCGAGGATGACGACGCAGGTGCCTTCGCTGCCGACGAGGGCTCGGGCTACGTTGAAGCTGCTTTCGGGGAGGAGCTCGTCGAGGTTGAAGCCGGAGACGCGGCGGGGGATGTTGGGGAATTTTTCG
>DATDHL010000046.1:0-2692 GCA_036521575.1 Edaphobacter sp.
CGCCCTTCCCCACCAGCAAATATCCGCCTTTGTCCTCTCAATGGGTGGCGAATCACTCCCGATAGCCGACCTCACTCACCTCCCCACCCACGCAAAATTCGTCGCCCTCATGCCCCAGTGGGACTTCCTCAACTTCCTCGCCGCCCAGGCAGCACAATTCCCTACCTTCCACCTCCTCATGGAACACGAGGTCACCGGCCTCATCGAAAACGACAGCCGCCGTGTCATCGGCGTCCACGCCAATACCCCATCAGGCCCCACCGAAGTCCTCGCTGAACTCGTCGTAGGCTGCGACGGTCGCCAGTCCACCTCCCGCGCCGCCGCCCACCTCACCGTCCACGAGACCGGAGTCCCCATCGACGTCCTCTGGTTTCGCGTCAGCCGTCGCGAAAGCGACCCCTCCAACGTCCTCGGCAACATCAACTACGGCATGATGCTCGTCCTCATCAACCGTTCCGACTACTTTCAGTGTGCCTTCCTGATCGCCAAGGACTCCTTCGCCACCACCGTCCAACCCGCCGGCCTGCCCGCCTTCCGCGCCTCCATCGCCCGCCTCGTCCCTTTTCTCAGCGACCGTGTAGACGAGATCACCAGTTGGGATCAGGTCAAGCTCCTCACCGTCCAGATCAATCATCTGGAGCGCTGGCACACCCCTGGTCTACTCTGCATCGGAGACGCCGCCCACGCCATGTCTCCTGTCGGCGGAATCGGCATCAACCTCGCCATTCAGGACGCCGTCGCCGCCGCCCGCATTCTCTCGCCAGTCCTCTCCACCGGCATCGTCACCGAACTCACCCTCGAACGAGTCCAGCACCGTCGCGAGTTCCCTACCCGCGTCACCCAATCCTTCCAGGTCTTCGCCCACCGCATCTTAACGAAGTCCCTCGGCAACCCAGCCCCCGTCAAGCCGCCGTCGATTCTCCGCTTCCTCTCAGCGCGCCCATCCTTCCGCCGCCTTTTGGCCCGCTTCATAGGCATGGGAGTCCGCCCCGAACACATCCACCCCCATTAGGGAGACTCTGAATAAGTTCCGATCCGAATCCGTGTTGAAAAAGGCGCGGTTTCACAGATTGCGGAAAGAGTCGCCATTTGAAGGGGCTCGGCTTTACAGGCTGCGGAACAGTCGCCATTAAAGGGGCGCGGCTTCAGCCGCGCCGTAAGTGGCTCAATGGAATGGGGGGCTTTAGCCCCTGAGGGAATGTTCCTCTTTTGTCAGAATTGTCAGGTCATGAAAACTTGTTCAGAGCTTCCTTAAAAGGAGCGGCCCCCATCGCCAATCGCGTAGACCCCTAAAAGAGCGTTCCGCAAACCACGATTGCCACACAATTAACCACGAACAAACCACAAAAACACCACCGCGAAGCACCACTTTCCCCAAAAACCACCAAAAAGCCACTCAAAAAAAATCCGTAAGAAAAACTACGGCATCCCCACCTTCAAAGACACCGGAACCTGCTCCACAATTTCAATCCCAAACCCTTGCAGCGCAGGCACATGCGTAGGAGTATTCGTCAGCAGCCGAATCTTATGAATCCCCAGATCCGACAGGATCTGCCCACCCAAACCCACCTGCCGCAACGTCCGCTGCGTCCGATCCTCATGCCCCTCCCGAGCCCGCTGCTCGCGATGAAACACCACCCGCGGAGGAGCTACACCACAGTCAATCCCAAACCCCTTCGTCCCATTGTGCAGATACACCAGAGCCCCGCGCCCAGCCTCTGCAATCATCCGCAATGAGTTAGCCACCACTACCCTGCAATCACACAACGTAGTCGAGAACACATCCCCCGCCAGACAATGCGTATGCACCCGCACCGTCACCGGCTCATCACCCGTCACATCGCCATAAACCAGCGCCACATGCGACTCATCGCCCTCCACCTCGCTCTCATACGCAATCACGCGAAAATCTCCATGTTCCGTAGGCATCAGCGACTCCGCCACCCGATGGATATACCGCTCATTCTGTAACCGGTACCGGATCAAATCCGCCACGGTCACCATCTTCAATCCATGCTCTTCGCAGAACTTCACCAGGTCCGGCACCCGCGCCATCGTGCCGTCATCATTCATGATCTCGCAGATCACGCCCGCCGAAACCAGCCCCGCCATGCGCGCCAGATCAACCGAAGCCTCCGTCTGCCCAGCCCGCACCAGCACCCCACCCTTGCGCGCCCGCAGCGGAAACACATGCCCCGGCCGAGCCAGATTCTGCGCCGTAGACTTCGGATCAATTGCCACCTTGATCGTATGCGCCCGGTCCGCCGCCGAGATCCCCGTAGTCACGCCCTCTCGCGCCTCGATGCTCTCCGTGAACGCCGTCCCGAACCGTGAAGTATTCTCCTGCGTCATCGGCCCCAGCCGCAGATAATCCGCCCGCTCTTCAGTCAGAGTCAGACAGATCAATCCGCGCCCATACTTCGCCATAAAGTTGATGGCCTCCGGCGTCACAAACTCTGCCGCCAGCGTAAGATCGCCTTCATTCTCGCGGTCCTCATCATCGACCACCACCACCATCCGTCCAGCGCGTATCTCGGCGACAGCCTCGGCAACCTCAGCAAACATGACGCAAACCTCCAACTCTTTCGACTACCCTCATCATAGTTCCGACGCAAAAAGAAAACGCCGCCCAAACCGGGCGGCGTTCGTAACATCGATCGCTCTACAGAGTCGACTCAATCTCAAATCCCCA
>DATDHL010000047.1:0-6146 GCA_036521575.1 Edaphobacter sp.
CAACGTCTACACCAACACCCTGCTCCGCAAGCAGGGCATCGAAGTCATCACCATCGTTGGCGCTGAACTCGGCCGCGGCCGCGGCGGCGGTCACTGCATGACCTGCCCCATCATCCGCGACCCCGTCGACTACTAACCACATACCACCCCAGTGCCGCCGGTCTATGCCCATCCGCGGCTCTGGATTCGCAAACGGAGGCTTGCATGCCGATAAAGGAATCGCAACGGGGGGGGGCGGTTGCCTTATCAATCGTCTGCCTAATCGTTGGGTGTTCATCGCAGCATCCGACGCCTACTGAGGAAGGTCGCCCTGTGAAGACGACGGTCGCGGCCGCTGGCGATAGACCGACCGTGCGTTCTTTCCCCGGAAGGGTTGAAGCGTCGAGAATGGTTGACCTTGCATTCCAGGTTCCTGGTGTGCTCGTTCGACTGCCTATCAGAGAGGGCGAGAGAGCCTCCAAGGGTACAGTGATCGCTCAGCTCCGACAGGATGAGTTTCAAGCTCGGCTCCAGAGCATGCAAGGCCAACTCGATCAGGCTCGTGCGCAGTTGGGGGCAACCGAATCGAGGCTCGCGAACGCCAAAACAGAAGCGGAACGCTACGGACGACTTGTCGATTCGAGTGCGGTCTCACGTTCTGATTTCGACGCCGCTCAAACCACTTACCGCGGTGCCCAGGAAGGCTACAACGCTCAGTTGGCGGCGGTCCGTTCTCTGGAGGGCCGTATGGCTGAAGCGAAACTCCAACTTGGAGACAGCATCCTGCGGGCTCCGTATGATGGCGTCGTCGCGCAACGGCTCGTCGACGAGGGCCAGAACATCACACCAAACAGTACGGTGGTCAGGTTCCAGAACGTCAACGATATCGATGTCGTCGTGGATGTGCCGGAGGCATTCATAGCGGACGACATTCGCTCGTCCAACATTCAGCAGAGTGTTGCAGAACTTAGCATCGCGCCAGGACGGCAGTTTCCCGTACACGTCAAGGAGGTCGCACAAATAGCAGACCCAAGGACCCAGATCTTCGCGGTCCGCTTCGCGATGAAAACTCCTCCCGGTATCACGGCGCTTCCCGGCATGACGGCCAACGTTACCATCACCATTCGAGGAGCCAGGGGGCCAAGCAACCGTCTCCTTGTACCGGTCTCCGCCATTTCCAAACAGGACACGGGAGAGCAAGTGGTGTGGGTCCTCGGGTCCGGCCAGACCGTCCATCGGAAGCCAGTGCAGCTGGGTGCCCCTTCGGAAAGCCAGATCGAAGTCATTAGCGGCCTGCAACCCGGCGATCGCATCGTGGTGGCAGGAGCAACATTTTTGCGCGAAGGAATGAAGGTCCGTGATCTAGGCAACGCGCTTGGAGGCGGCCAATAATGAACCCGGGCGTTTATTCGATCAAACACAGCAGGATCGTCTTCGCACTAACGTTTATCTTCGTCGTTGGGGGGATCTTTGCGTATCTAAATCTCGGACGCCTTGAGGATCCGGAGTTCACGATCAAACAAGCCCTGATCGTCACGCAGTATCCGGGGGCTAGCCCCGAAGAAGTGGCCAGGGAAGTCACGAACCCCATTGAAAGCGCCTGTCAGCAGATGGGTCAGGTGGACCGTGTCGAATCGGAGTCCACGCGCGGACGGTCGTTGGTCAGGGTTCACATCAAAGATCAATACCACAAGGACAGGATCCAGCAGGTCTGGGACGAACTTCGTCGCAAGGTCAACGACGCCCAACCCAGACTCCCGCCCTCGGTGCGCGGCACATCGCTGGTTGTCGATGATTTCGGTGACGTTTACAGCGTCTTCATGGCCATCACCGGCAAAGGCTTCTCGCAGCCCGAGCTTCGTCGCTACGTGGATGCCGTCCGCCGCGAGCTGCAGTTGGTGCCTGGCGTCGCTAAAGTCGACCTCTTCAGCGAACAACAGGAGGTTGTCTTCCTCGAAATGTCGCGGCCGCGGCTGGCACGGCTCGGCATTAACGAGAACCAGATCTACGCCCAGCTTCAGGCGAAAAATGTCGTCGCGGACGGGGGACGCGTACGCATCGGGGACCAACATATCCCGATCGATCCGACGGGCGGTTTCAATTCGGCCGATGACATGCTCGATCTGGTGATCGGATCGGATAGCTCGGGCCACCAACTCCAGCTTAGAGATGTCGCGACGATCGAGCGTAGCTATGAAGATCCGCCGCGTCGCCTGTTACGGTACGACGGCCAACAAGCCATTGGCATAGGCATCTCCACGGTGCCAGGTGGAAACGTCGTGACAATGGGCAAGGGGGTCCTGAAAAAGCTCGAGGAGATTAAACAAAACCAACCAGTCGGAATCGAGTTTCACGACATCAACTTCCAGCCCACGGCGGTCACCGAAGCGACGAGAGCCTTCACGTTCAATCTGTTCAAGGCGGTGACGATTGTCATCGTGGTGCTCCTGTTTGCGATGGGCCGCAAGGCCGGGCTCATGATGGGCTTCGTCCTGTTTATTACGATCATCGGGACCTTTATGGTGATGAAAATCAAGGGGGGCCTCTCGTTGGAGCGCATCTCTCTTGGCGCTCTCATCATTGCGTTGTGCATGCTCACCGACAATGCAATCGTCATCACCGAAGGGCTCAAGATCGGAATCGAAGCGGGTAGGGACAAGCTCGAGGTGTGTCGAGATGTAATAGCCCATAATCAGTGGCCGCTGTTCGGGGCGACAGGCATCGCAATCCTGGCTTTTGCGGCCATCGGGCTATCGGAGGATTCAGCTGGCGAGTTACTCAGTTCCCTGTTTTGGGTCATATGCATCTCCTTGACTTTGAGCTGGATTACAGCGATCACGGTCACCCCGCTGCTCGCGTACCTGTTTTTTAAGCCGAGCCCCGATGGTCATAGCGAAGAGCATGCGTACGACGGCCGGTTCTTTCAAACGTATCTTCGCCTCCTGAGGATGGCACTCCGCTTTCGGTTTATGGTGTTGGCCGTGACGATCCTGATCTTCTTCTTATCGTTGTACGGCTTCACTAGAGTCGATCAAAGCTTCTTCCCGCCCGCGACCCGGCCGCAGTTCATGATAGATACCTTTCTGCAGTCCGGCACCCATATCCGCGTATCGGAGCAGTACGCAGACCAAGTCGAACGGTACCTTCTGGCTCAACCCGGCGTGACGCATGTGACATCATTTGTCGGCGGCGGCGCCCTGCGCTTTCTGCTGGTGTACTCCGCAGAGCAGCCGAATACAGCCTATGTTCAATTCCTGGTCGAAGTCGATGACTGGAGAAAGGTCGACGGTTTGGTTCCCAAGATCCAGAAATATCTTGAGGAGAATTATCCGAACGCCAACACAAACACTAAGAAGTTTCAACTGGGGCCTGGCAGTAACGGACGCGTCCAGGTGCGGTTCAGCGGTCCCGATCCTGCCACGCTGCGCGCCCTTGCCGGCCAGGCTCAAGGCATCATCGAAGATAGCGGTGAGGCCGTGGGCGTGCGCACCGACTGGCGCCAGCCTGAAAAGATCGTCCGCCCCAAAGTGCTCGAACTCCAGGCCCATCGCAACGGTCTCACCCGCGTCGATGTGGCCCAGGTCGTAGAATCCGGCTTTGAGGGTCGCACCGTCGGCTTTTACCGGCAACCAGGCGGCACGGGTACAGGAATCTTCCCCCAGGAGACAAGGATTCTGCCGATCATTGCTCGTCCCCCTCTGGCTGAGCGGAGCGATGTCGATCAGATTAACAATATGCAAATCTGGAGCCCTGTCGCTGGGAGGATGATCCCCATGAGCCAGGTCGTTTCAGGCACCGAGGTCGTATGGGAAGACCCGATCATCATGCGCCGCGATCGCATGCCGACCGTTACCTTGCTTGCCGATGGGCGTGGCGTTCTCCCCAGCGTTTTGATGAACGCCGTACGGGAAAAAATAGAGCAGATCCCGTTGCCTCCCGGATATAAGCGCGAATGGGGTGGCGAGTACGAGGATTCCAACAACGCTCGGGAGTCTCTTGCCGAACCGCTCCCGGCGGCAGTGCTTGGCATGGTGTTTATCGTCGTGTGCTTGTTCAATTCCTTCCGCGCCACAGCGGTGATCTGCTTGGCCGTGCCATTGGCGATCATCGGAGCCGTGGCGGGACTTCTATTAACAAACAATCCGTTCGGCTTCATGGCTCTCCTAGGATTGCTCTCCCTGGGTGGCGAACAGGTTAAGAACTCTGTTGTCTTACTCGAGGAGATCTTCCTTCAGATTCACCACGGGAAGGAGCCTTATGCAGCGATCCTGCAGGCGGGTGTAAGTCGGTTGCGGCCCGTGCTTCTGGTGGTCGTGACAACGGTGCTTGGAATGATTCCGCTCCTGATGGACCCGTTTTTCTCAAATATGGCAGCGGTCATTATGTTTGGACTGGCCTTTGCCGCCGTTCTGACCATGATCGTCGTACCGGCGCTTTACGCCATCTTCTTCCGCGTCCGCATCCCCGACCCCGAGTTAGTCGAGAATCAGTAATCACTCTAAAAGGATTGGGGACCGTCATTTGAACCAAGGTTGGGCTTCAAGCAAGGAAGGGGTTATGAACTCATCATCGATTCGGAAGTTCTCCCTTAAGCCGCCGAGTCTTACGCGCTCAACGTCCGGCACGGGCCTTTCGCGGTTCCGGACGTTGGGTCGTGTAACATGCGTTGCTTTGTTCCTGTCGGGTTGCGCAGTCGGCCCCAACTACAAGCGCCCGACCGTAGCCGCCCCAACTACCTTCCGAGGCCCCACCGATGCAGCAGCGCAACAAGCCAGCCTTGCCGACTTGCCGTGGTGGGATATCTTCCACGATGAAACCCTGACAGCACTCATCAAGACAGCGCTGGCCAACAACTACGATCTAGCCGGCGCCGCTGCGCGCGTCGAACAGGCAAACCAGGTTGCCGCCCTGGCCCGGTCGCAATACTTCCCCACTCTTGGCTATGCGATCTATCCCAGCTACGGCCACAATCAGTTCATCTACAGTCCTATCGCCCCGCCCAGTGGAGCTCAAGGATTTCTGATGGCCATAGCCCGCGCATCATGGGAGCCCGATCTCTGGGGCCGTATCCGCCGCACGAATGAGAGTGCTCGCGCCCAGCTTCTCGCAACCGAGGAGGTTCGTCGTGGAGTCATGCTGACGCTCGTCAGCAACGTCTCACAGGGCTACTTCGAACTCCTTGGACTCCGGTTTCAACTCGACATCGCCAACGAGTCGAAGCAGTCATTCACGACCACTCTCACACTCGTGACACAACGTGTCCATGAAGGTCTCGGCAATGAGCTCCAGACCTCGCGCGCCGCAAGCGATCTGGCCAGCGCCTCCGGCGGCATACCCGAGCTCGAACGGCAAATTGCGCTCAAGGAAAACCAGCTCAGTCTATTGCTGGGCAAAAACCCCGGCCCCATCGACACAAAACCAAAATTCCTCGGCGAAATCCCACCCGAAGTCCCCGCAGGATTGCCCTCCACCCTGCTCGAGCGACGGCCCGACATACTGGCAGCCGAGCAAGCAATGCGCAGCGCAAACGCCCAGATCGGCGTAGCCCAGGCTGCTTATTTTCCATCCATTGGCCTCTCGACATTCTTCGGCAAATTAAGCACGCCGCTCGAAAATCTTTCCCTCGGCAGAACAAATGCCTGGAGTCTCGCCGCCAGTATGTCAGGACCCGTCTTTACCGCCGGTGCCGTTACGGCTCAGAAGCGCCAGGCAATTGCTTCCTGGGAACAAACGAAGGCCCAATACAACCAGACCGCATTAAGCGCTTTTCGCGATGTCTCCGACGCTCTCATTACACGCGAGAAACTTGATGCCATTCGCGCCGAGCAGGCTAAGGTTGTGCAATCGAATGAAGATGCAGTCCGGCTCGTGTCGATGCGTTTCACGAATGGTACTGTTGGCGGTCTCGATGTTATCGAGTCTAAACAGCGGCTCTATGCAGCTCAGCTTGCTCTTAGCCAGACCGAGATCAATAGGCGCCTCATTATTATTCAGCTCTATAAGGCGTTGGGCGGAGGCTGGAATCCAACCGATGCGCAGTGGACGGCAGCCAACTCGCACCTCACCGTGCAAAATACTTCTCCTGGCAAAAAACCTTAGCGTTGCCAAGTCGCGTTCCTGATGCACACCGATTCTTCGCTTGGGCTGACTTTGAATCACGGGCGCAA
>DATDHL010000048.1:0-2654 GCA_036521575.1 Edaphobacter sp.
CCCTCGCCACCGGAGCCCACGGTGTCCACCTCACCTCCTCCCCGGGCGAACTCACCCCTACCCAGGTCCGCCAACTCTACCGTTCGCTAACCACGTTTCCCACACTGATTACCATCTCCTGCCACACAATTACCGACATCCTGCACGCCAAAAATCACCAGCCAGACGCCATCCTCTTCGCCCCCATCTTCGAAAAAATTACAGCCAACCAGACCATCCCGGGCCAAGGCCTCGACCGCCTCGGAGAAGCCTGCCAAGCCGCCGCCCCCATCCCCATCTACGCCCTCGGCGGCGTAACTCCCGAAAATTCAGCACAATGCCTCAAAGCCGGAGCCGCAGGAATCGCCGGAATCCGCCTCTTCCACCCATAAACAAACGGACGGCCCAAACCGCACCGTCCGCCCCTATATCAGCTATTCCGGCTTTAGAACCGCTCATCCGCCGAAGGCCCATACAGCGCCGGCACCGCAGCCTCATTCAGCCGCAGATACACCGTCAACTGCCCCCGATGATGCGCCCAATGGCTAAGCATTCCGTGCTGAATATTGATGTATCGCGGCTCCTCCGAGATCAAATACCCGCCCGCCTTCAGCTTCCAATTCGTCATTAAATGCTCGTCAGTCGTGCCTTCCAGCGCCGCACGAGCCTTATTCATGTTCTCGTCGAAGATCGCCACCAACTCCGATGTCTTCTTCCACTCGACAGGCCTGTTCTTGTTCTCTCCCACTGGCGCAAAGTCCAGTTCGTCTTGGTTGACCATCATGTCGATCCAGCCAGGCATCGAAGCCACCAGCGAAGCTAAGTACCCCATCTTCATCGACTTCGCATGCGGCACCCAATCGTTTTGCCCCTCCGGAACCCGTTCCAGCGCCTTCCTCGTACCCGCCTCGTCACGCTTCAATTCCTCAAAAAAAAGATCCTTCAGTTTCATACCCATCTCAAAAATTCCTCCATCGGAAGCTTCCTCACTCCACAAAAATTAGCCTACTCATCCATATATGACATTCGATGTCCATAATTCCAAAATATTCTGAAATTATTCATGCGCTCCGACCGTCTCCTCTCCGCACTTCTCCTCCTGCAAGCTCACGGCCGACTGACCGGTCGCGAACTAGCCGAGCGCCTCGAGGTCTCAGCCCGCACCGTCCACCGCGACATGGAATCCCTCAGCGCCTCCGGAGTCCCCGTCTACGCCCTCCGCGGCGCACAGGGCGGCTGGCAACTCGACGAGACCTGGCGCACCCAAGTCCCAAGCCTCAGCGAGCCCGAACTCCGAGCCCTGCTCATGGCCCAGCCCCGCGTCATCGGCAACACTCACCTGGAAGCAGCCGCCGAGCGCGCCCTCGAAAAGCTCATGGCCGCCCTGCCCACCTCCCTCCGCACAAGCGCGGCATCCATCCGCCAGCGTCTCTACGTCGACCCTACCGGCTGGCGAGGCCCGACCGAAGATCTCTCGGCCCTTCCCATCGTTCAGGACGCCCTCTCTCTCGACCGCAAACTCGCCTTCCACTACAACCAGCCCGGACGCCAACAGATCGAGCGAACCGTGGACCCGCTCGGCCTCATCGCCAAAGGCAACAACTGGTATCTCTTCGCCGACACCCCCCAAGGCTTCCGCACCTACACCGTCGCTCGCATCGAGAAACCCCGCCTCCTCGACCAACCCAGCCACCGACCCGCCCACTTCGATCTCCCGACAGCCTGGAAGGCCTCCACCGAGCGCTACCAGACCGAGCGTCCCGCCTACTACGCCACCCTAAGCATCGAACCGCGTACCGCCGAATGGATCTCGATCTGGCGCACCACCACGCCTGCGCCACACCCTCAAACCGCATTACCGAAAGATTGGAAGACCCTCCGCATTGAGTTCGACCACGAAGGAGAAGCCGCCTTCTTCGCTCTCGGCCTCGGCATCCGCGCCATTGTCGTCGAACCCGAAGCCCTCCGCACCCACATAGCCGCCGACATAGCCGCCCTCATCCGGCGCAGCCAAACTTCAAGCGTCTAAACCTCATCGATCACCCCAGCCATTCGACACGGACAGATCTTTTGCCGAGGCGCAGCACAGGCCCTTGCCCGAGGTGGTCGAGCGACACTGTCTTACCGGAGAACTTTTCTCCGTTGATGCTGACGGCATTTTCGGCGATCTTGCGGTTAGCTTCTCCAGTGGACCCAGCGAGTCCGACCATGTGTAGCAGTTTCGCGATCTTGATCGACTTGCTGCCATCTTCGGTGGGAGCTGTGAGTCCTTCTTCGGTGAGCCCGACTTTGACGACGGGAACATCTTCGCTGACGCCACGCTGCTGAAACTGCTTCGCCCAGTTCTCTCCCGCGGCATCGGCTTCGGCCTGCGAGTGGAAATCGCGCGTGATGGTGTGCGCAAGATTCTTCTTGGCCTGCATGGGGTGGAGCGCACCGCTGGCTACATCTGCCTGCATCTGCACGATCTCGGACTTCCGTAGATCGGTCAGCAGCGTCCAGTACTTCCACATCAGCTCGTCGGAGATGGACAGGAGCTTGCCGTACATCTCGGACGCAGGCTCGTGGATGCCGATGGCGTTGTTGAGGGACTTCGACATTTTTTGTACGCCGTCGAGACCCTCGAGGATCGGGTTCATGAGGATGATCTGTTGTGGCTGGCCGAAGTGCTTCTG
>DATDHL010000049.1:0-5482 GCA_036521575.1 Edaphobacter sp.
ATTGGGCCGGCACTATTGGTCCATCGTAGGGCTGGTTTTGATATGGGCGAGCGCTGCGTGGGTTTTGGTGCGGGTCGTCGACATTCTGGTATCGATTGTGCGCCAGCGATTTCTGCTGCGGATGCAGGTAGAACGGGCCACTATGGTCAGTCTGCTGGGGAGGATCTTCAAGATCCTGGTTGGGCTGATTCTAGTGGTCGCGCTGCTGACCTATGCAGGGGTGAATGTCTCTGCTGTGATTACCGGCTTGGGGATTGGAGGCGTTGCGATCGCTCTTGCGGCACAGAAGACCCTGGCGGATTTGTTTGGCGGACTGTCGATTGTGATGCGTGGCGCGGTGCGGGTGGGTGATTCCTGCCAGATCGACGGGGTCACCGGGACTGTTGAGGATATAGGGACCAGCTCTTTGAGTCTGCGAACGCTGGGGCGCTCGATAGTATCGATTCCGAATTCGAAGGTCGCGGAGGTGAATCTGGAGAATTTCGCGCTGCGCGATCAGTTTTGGGTGCATCCGGTGTTCACGCTGCGGTTCGATACGCCGTATGCAGTTTTGAAGACGGTGCTGGAGAAGATCGACAAGTTGTTGCTGTCGCATGCGGACATCGAGAAGAGCTCGGCGCGAGTTCGGCTGATCGATCTGACGTCATCGGGGCCGAAGATCGAGGTGTTTGCTTACTTTCGAAGGCCCGGCGCGGATTGGGCGGCGTTTCTTGAGGAGCAGGAGAAGATCATGCTGGAGATTATGCGCGCAGTGGAAGAGGCTGGAAGCAGCCTGGCTGCTCCGATTGGCGTGGTGCAGATGGGGCCGGAGAAGGCTTAGAGTTGCCTGAGCTTGAGGGGCGGGATGTAGACTTGTGCCGAGCAAGCGTGAGTGAGGTGGGTCGATGCAGATTGCATATACGCTTACGTTTCCGGAGTTTCTTGAAGGGCAACGGGTGCATGAGAATCGCAGTGCGAAGGCGCGTGTTCTGCGGTTTCTGAACTGGTGGTTCTTTCCTGTGCTGGGCCTGTTGCTGGTGCTGGGGTCGATTCTGCTTTGGCGTGAGGGGTCGCCGTGGGTGACGGTGATTGTGGTGTTCCTGTATGGACTGTTTCTGGTCTGCTACCGGCTACTGTTGCTTGAGCGGGCGAAGAGCAAGTACGCCAATACGCGGCGGGGAGACGGTAGCGTGTTGCTCTCTGTGGGGGAGGATGAGATCGTTGCGGAGTGGCCGGAGTTTGCAAGGAGCGTGGCGAAGTGGTCGGCGATCAAGAAGTTTCGTGAGGATGAGAAGGTGCTGCTGATTTACGTTGCTCCGTCGATCTTCTTTATTGTGCCGAAACGAGCTATGTCGCCGGAGCAGTTGAGTGAGCTTTTGTTTCTGCTGAATAAGAAGCTTGTTTTGCGTGGGTGAAGACAAAGGCGCGACCGCAGATTTTCACGGAGCAGCGCGGATAAAAACTGCAAATAGCGTGAAAAGAGGCAGCCTTTTGTGGGCTGCCTCTTTTGATTGTGATGTGATTCTGATTAGACGGCTACGGGCTCGGCTACTTTGACGTTGACTGGGGTAAGCCAGTTGTGGCGGTCGGGCTTGAGGCCGTTGACGATGTTGAAAAACTCGTCGTGCAGGGCTGTGGTGATGGGACCCATGGTCCCGTCGCCTACCACGATGCGGTCGACCGAGCGGAGGTGGGTGACCTCAGCGGCTGTGCCGGTGAAGAAGGCTTCGTCACAGATGTAGAGAAGCTCGCGGGGAAGTGCCTGCTCGACGACCTCGATGCCTAGCTGCTTGGCGAGCGTGATGACGGAGCTGCGCGTGATGCCGCTGAGCACTGAATTCGCGAGCGGCGTGGTGTAGAGGACGCCGCCGCGAACGATGAAGAGGTTCTCGCCAGAGCCCTCGGAGAGGTAGCCGTTGACGTCGAGCGCGATGCCCTCGGAGTAGCCGTTGATCTCGGCTTCCATGCGGATAAGCTGCGAGTTCATGTAGTTGGCGCCGGCCTTCGCGAGCGAGGGCATGGTGTTAGGTGCGAGGCGCGACCAGCTGGAGACACAGACGTCTGCGCCGTCGTTGCCGGGGACGTATTTACCCCAGGGGAAGTTGGCGATGTAGACCTCAATGGGCGACTTGAGAGGGTTGACGCCGATCTCGCCGTAGCCGCGGAAGGCGATGGGGCGGATGTAGCAGGGGGCGATGCCATTGGCCTCGATCACATCGACCACTGCAGCAGAGAGCTGTTCCGCGGTGTAGGGCAGGGGCATGCGGTAGATCTTGGCGGAGTCAACGAGGCGGGCCATGTGCTCATTGAGGCGGAAGACGCCGGCGCCGTTGGGCTGTGCATAACAGCGGATCCCCTCGAAGACGGAGGAGCCGTAGTGGACGACGTGGCTCATGACGTGGATCTGGGCTTTGTCCCAGGGGATGAGCTGTCCGTTGTGCCAGATGTTTGTGGTGGTCTGTAAGGGCATGTTGGGCTCCTAAAGTCTGAAAGCTAATTATAGCGGGGTGCGCGGCACGAGGCCCGAATGAGGCGGTGGGAACCTCGGACGGTGTAGTAGAGTTAGCCATCGTGAAAACTCTCTTCATCAAAACTCTCTTCGTCACTGCAGGACTATGTCTATGGGCTGCTTCATCGTGGGCGCAGGAGGGAGCAGCGAGGTTTCGGGGCGATGCAGGGCACACTGGAACGTTTGCTGGTGCTGCTCCCGGACAACTGACTTTGCGGTGGAAATTTGCTACGGGCAGGCCGATCGTTTCTTCACCTTCTGTTGTGAATGGAACGGTTTATGTTGGCAGTGCTGACCGGAATTTATATGCGGTGGATGCCGCGACGGGGCGGATACGGTGGAAATTTGATGCACACGGAGATGTGAATTCGTCGCCGGCGGTAGCGGACGGCGTGGTGTATGTACTCAGTTTGAGTGGGAGTCTGTATGCAGTTGACGCATCGACGGGAAGGCAGCGGTGGGCATTTGCGACGGAGGGCGAGCACCGATTCAGTGCACGAGGATTGTTTACGGCCTTGCCTGCAGGCGAGGCGATGCCCGATCCCTGGGATTTTTACCTGTCGTCGCCGACGGTTGTGGATGGAGCGGTGTACTTCGGAAGCGGAGATGGTTCGGTGTATGCCGTGGATGCGCATTCGGGCGCGCTGCGATGGAGATATAGGACGGGGGATGTAGTTCATGCTTCGCCAGTAGTGGTGGATGGCAAGGTGTATGTGGGAAGTTGGGACACATACTTCTATGCGTTGGATTCAAAGAGTGGCGGCCTGGTGTGGAGGTTCAAGACGGGTGAGGATAAGAAGCACGCGCACCTGATGATGGGGATTCAGGGGTCGGCAGCGGTGGTTGGAGGGGTGGTGTACTTTGGGTGCCGCGATGCGAATGTGTATGCACTGGACGCTGGGACCGGGACGCTGCGGTGGAAGTTTGCGACGGATGGCTCGTGGGTAATCGCTTCGCCGGCAGTGGCGGACGGGAAGATCTACTTTACAACTTCCGACACGAAGCGGTTTGAGGCTCTGGATGCGGCGAGCGGAAGATTGCTGTATGAGCTTCCGGACAAAATCTATTCCTTTTCATCACCAGCGATTGCGGGAGGCCATGCGTACTTTGGGACGTTCGATGGCAAGGTACATGACGTGGATCTGGAGAAGAGGCAGTATGCAGGGGAGTTCGCTACAGAAGGCTATTATGCCAATGGTCCGCGGTATCTGGATGCCGAAGGTTTTCTGAAGCAGGACGTGGTGTGGGAGGGAGACACGCTGGATGACATGATCGTGGGGATTCGGAGCAAGCTGTTTTCGATGGGATCGATCTTGTCGTCGCCCGTCGTGCAGGACGGCGTCGTCTATGTCAGCAGTGCCGATGGAAGTTTGTATGCGTTGGGGAACTAGTGCGGCGGATGAGGCCGGTGAAGCGTGAAAGAATGGGGCGTGGCTTTCGATCCTCATTCCGTGAGCTTTCAGGATCTGCAGCACTCTGTGTATGTGCGGTTTTCGGTGCTGGCGCTGAGCTCGATCTTCTTTCTGGTGGATCCGTTCGCGGCGCTGCCTACGTTTCTGGCAGTGACGGCGGGCAGCGACGATGCGAGGCGCAGGCGAATGGCCTGGAAGGCTTCGCTGACGGCGTTGTTTTTTCTGAGTGGATTTGCGGTAGCGGGGCAGTACATCTTTCGGATGTTCGGGATTACGCTGCCGGCGTTCGAGATTGCAGGTGGAGTGATCCTGCTGCTGATCGGGCTGGATATGCTGGAGGCGAAACGGTCCGCCACGCAGGAGTCGAGCGAAGAGGCGCATGAGGCGGCGAGCAAGGAGGACGCAGGGATCGTTCCGCTGGGGATTCCTATGCTGGCTGGGCCGGGCGCGATTACCAGCGTGATGGTGCTGGTGGGGCAGGCGCAGACGAAGTGGCAGATGGCGGCGATTCTCGGCTCGATCTTTATTACGGCGGTGGTGTGCTATCTGGTGCTGGGGAACTCGGATAAGGTGGCGCGGGCGCTGGGAGATACGGGGATCCGCATCCTGGTGCGCATTATGGGTTTGCTGCTGGTGGCGCTGGCGGTGCAGTATTTCGTAAATGGAATGGCCGACCTTGGGGTGATCGCGAAGCCCTCGTGAGGCAACGTGTTGTAGGGCGGTAGCCCTCTCACGGTACATAGGTCAGGTCGAGGGGAAAGGCGGCGCATGCGGCAGACGATGCGAGTGACGCGGTTGGTTCTGGGTGTGGGGCTTGTGGCGGGGACTTCAGTGCAGGCGTGGGCGCGGTTTCAGCCGCAGAGTTGCAAGAACTCGTTTACGGAGCAGCAGGAGATTACCGAGGGCGGGAAAGTGGCGGCAGAGGTGTTCAAGCAGATGCCGGTGTTGCCGGATAGCTCGCCTGTATCGCTGTATGTGCGGCAGCTTGGGGCGAAGCTGGTGGCAGTCGCGCCGGGGTATAAGTGGCCTTACAACTTTCACGTGGTGGCGAGCGAAGAAATCAATGCGTTTGCGCTGCCGGGTGGGGCGATGTTTGTGAATCTGGGGACGATCCAGGCGGCCGAGACGGAGGCCCAACTGGCCGGGGTAATGGCGCATGAGATCTCGCACGTCGTGATGCGCCACTCGACCTGCAACCTGACCAAGCAGCAGACGATTGGGACGTGGGCGGGGCTGGGGCAGTTGGCGGCGACGATCGCTCTCGGGACTGGTGCGCTGGGCTCGGTGGCGAATCAGGGGATCGGGATGGCCACAGGCTTCGGGTTTTTGAAGATGTCGCGGGATTATGAGAAGCAGGCGGATTTGCTGGGCGCCGGGATCTTGTATGACGCGGGGTATGATCCGAGGGGTTTGCCACAGTTCTTCGAGACGATTCAGGCGAAGTATGGCTCGGGTGGGGCGCAATTTTTCAGTGACCATCCGAATCCAGGGAACAGAACGCAGTATGTGAATGCGGAGATTGCGACCCTGCCGACGCGGGCGAATGCAACGGTGACTTCGACGGAGTTTACGAAGATTCGGG
>DATDHL010000050.1:0-5341 GCA_036521575.1 Edaphobacter sp.
GGGCGCTTCTTCGGGCTTCGGCTTCTCGACCATGTTTTTGACGGCGAGGAGGCGTGGGTTTTTAGGGTCGGGTGTGCAGTCGAGACAGCCGTAGTTCTGGATGGCTGCGCCTTCGACGACCTCGGAGCCGAGGATGCTGGATTGGGTTTCGTTGAAGGCTTCGACCATCTGCTTCATGCACGGTACGCGGGCGTCGACGATGTCGTCGGGGAGAAGGACGGCGAAGGGCTCGTTGCCTACGATCTCCTTCGCTTGAAGGACGGCGTGGCCAAGGCCGAGTGGCTCGGACTGGCGCGTGAAGGTGATCTTGGCGAGCTTCGAGACAGAGCGTGCAATCTCAAGGAGTGCTGTCTTGTTCTTGGCAGCGAGAGAGGCTTCGAGCTCGGGCGAGCGGTCGAAGTGATCTTCCATGGTGGTCTTGCCGCGGCTGGTGACGATGATGATCTCGGTGCAGCCAGCCGCTACGGCCTCCTCGACGCCATACTGGATCAGAGGCTTATCGACGAGGCAGAGCATCTCCTTGGGCGTGGCCTTGGTGGCGGGAAGGAAGCGGGTGCCGAGGCCGGCGGCAGGAAACACGGCTTTGCGGATCTTCTGTGGGGTCAGTGTCATGGATTCCTTGGATGCAGTTTCGTTGTAGGAAATGCTAGCAGGATCATGTGAATGATTGGATAGCACCGTTGGGGAACAGCGAGCGACCACGGGTCAAACGAACAAACACGGATAAAGGCCTATGTGCTTTTAATCCGTGTTCGATTTGGTTTAGAGTACTGGCGAACTATCGTGCAGCATGGCTTTGCGGACGATTTTTATTGGAGCGAAGCCTTGCTTCATCAGGTTGTTGTGGAAGTCCTGGAGGTTGAAGGATGCGCCTTGCTTCTGCTTCATGTCTTCGCGGAGCTTCATGATCTGGAGCTTGCCCAGTGTGTAGTAGAGGTAGGTGGCATCCGCGGTGCCGCGCTTGGTTTCGACGAGGCCGATGGAGCGGGACTGGTAGCCATCGCTGACGAAGAAGTTGACCGCCTGATCTATCGTCCATTGGCCTCCGGGGGTGCCCTGGCCGGTGTGAAGCTTGATGGCATTGATGAAGCGGGCGTCGCGGAGGAGCGCGTCCTGAAGCTGGCCGAGGCGGATGAGCTTCGACTCGCGGACCTGCTCAGGCGTAGCGTTGGATGGTGGTGCGGCGTAGCCTTCGTCGAGCATCATCTGCTCGGTGTAGTGGGCCCAGCCTTCGATGTTGGTGTTAGCTCCGAGGAGCTTGCGGATCTTGCTGGAGAACTGCGGCATCCAGAGGAACTGGACGTAGTGGCCGGGGTAGGCCTCGTGCACGCTGGTGGAGATGATGGTGCCTACGTTGAACGCAGCCATGTGTTCGGCGATGTGGGCCTGGGCCCAGCCCTTTTCAGGCAGGGTAACGTTGAAGTAGGCGATGGTGGAGTGGGTTTCGAAGGGGCCGGGAGGGTCCATGGACGCCTGCGTGGTGGCGCGCATGAAGGGCGGCGTCTCCTGCAGGGTGGGCTCGACGGTGCTTGGGATGGTGATGATGTGGTGGGTGTTGATGAAGCCGATGAGGCTCGCGAAGGTGTCCTGAAATGACCCGAGGAGTTTGTCGGGGGCTGGGTGGATCGTTGCCAGTTCGGCGAGGACTTCTTTCGGAGTTTTGGTCGGGTCGACTTCTTTGGCGACGCGGTTGAACTCGGCTTGATTTTTATGCAGGTCATCGAAGCCGATTTGCAGGAGGCGATCGAGAGGAATGTCCACCATCTCGTCATAGGCGAGTTTCCTGCTGAAGGTTTCGGCGCCGAGTTTGAAGTCGCCATTGGAGCGGGGCAGCAGGTCGGACTTCATCCACGCGCCGTAGGATTTAAGTGCATCGATTACGGCAGCGTTGGTCTTGGCGAACTCTGCTTGGGCGGCCTTGTCGTCCGCGCCCTTGAAGGCCAGTGGGACGTCGTTCTGGAAGAAGCTGATGATGCCGCCGATCTGCTCGAGCGCGATCTCGGTGAAGATCCGCGGCGGGTTCTTGAGGTTCTTTCGGGCTTCGACGAAGACCTGCGGGATCTGCTTCTCGCGCTCGATAGTCTGGCGGAGGCGGGTGTTGACGGGAGCGAAGGGCCGCTCCATCAACACGAAGATGGAGTTGGTGACGCCGGAGGAGTAGTTGTCGGGGTTCTTCTCCCAGTTGCGGATGACTTCGAGGGAGAGAAGCTGCGAACGGATGTTATTGAGGAGGATCTGGTAGTCAGCCGCGACGCTGGCGTCGAGTGCAGTGGGGTCGATGGCGAGCAACTTTTTCTCGTAGGCATGAAACGCGGCGACCTCCTTCTCGACGCTGGCGGCGGAGTAGTCTTCAAGCTGGTTGTTGTACTGATGCAGGCCAGCCTGCGTGCCGAGCGTCGGGGAGAAGTGGAAGTAGACGTCGGTGAAGAACTGTTCGGAGACGAAGCTGAAGGTCTGAGGGGCGCCGTCGGAGGCAAGGCGCTGGGCGGGCGCCGTTGGTGTGAGCATGATGGCTCCGAAGAGTGCGGCGGCAAGAGGTTTGCAGATCATAGCTGCTGAGAGTTTACGGCATCGGCGCCGACGGATGAAGCGGCTCGTGCATTGAAATCTAGGGGGCCTCTGGCAGTGTGTAGCTGAAGTCGTAAGAATGCTTGCCGTCGGCGATGATGATGTTCATGGTGCCGGAGATGCCGGTGAGTTGGCCGGTGCCGGAGTCGGGCACAACGGTGATGCCAAGCGAAGGAACACCGCGGTTCATCGTAGCGTTGTGCTGGAGCACAAAAGTGCCGGTGAGGCTGTGTAGAGTTCCAGTCACGAGCTCAATCGCAACATAGCCAGCGGAGCCTTTGACGGCTGTTCCGGCAGAGAGCATCGTGCCCTTGCTGGTGGCTTCGAGGTCGCCGTGGAACTGCTTGTCGATGATCATGCGGGCGAGCGTGGGGTCGAGTTTGTCGTCCTGCGGAGTTAGCTTGACATCGAACGGGCCTGTTGCGTGGCTCATGGGCGCCTCTTTCTGGATCGGACTGGTTCGATAGGTTTGCGCAGCCGAAGTATGGACGAAGATCAGGCATGCAGTCACGACGACTGCGAGACCCAGCGCAAAGATTCTGCCGTGATAGCTCTTCCGCATATTCCGTAGTCGGTTCATGATGTATCTGATTCGAAGACCGAGCAAATGGGAAGTATATATTTTTCTCTCAGAGTTTGGCGCCTGCCAGTTGTCGGCTGTGGATGATGGGTATGATGCCGTAGCGGTTCATGACGGCGCTAATGGCGGCAAGATCGGGCGGGGCGTCGGCGTGGTAGTGCTGGGCGATCTCCTGGAAGAACTCAGGACCCATCAAGCCGGGAGTTTGGATGCACACGTATCGGGCAACAGTGTCGTGGAGATTGCCGAAGAAGTGGGGTACACCGCGCTCGATAAAGAGCTTGTCGCCAGGGCCGACTAGAATTTGTTGACCGCTGACCGTCCACGTAACGATGCCGTCTATGCCGATGATGGTCTCGTCGTGGTCGCGATGAATGTGGGGGATGATGACGCTGGACAGCGGCGGGATAGTCACCTCGAAGCAATCGAGGCTGTCCTGAGTTTCATGGCGAGACGTAATAAAGGTAACGTTCATCTCGCCGATGCGTATGGTCTCGTGCATGGTGCTCCTCTGCTTGCGGAATCACGACATCGAGACGCGAAACGCTCTCTTTTGACGAAGTCTTCAGATGAAGGTCAACTGTCAAGGCAACTTATATCAGAGAGCAGCCGAGGGGAACAGAAGAAAACGATGCACAAGCTAAGTGCGCTGGCCGAGCGCTCCCTGCTGGTCCTTCGCATCGCCCAGCTGCACTTTTAGGTCCATCTTCTTGCGACCGCGGAAGATCGTGACCGTCACCTCGTCGCCCGCGCGATGAGAGTTCATCACAGCCGACAAGTCCTGTGGGCTCGTAATCTCCTGGCCATCCATTCCAACGATCAGATCGCCGCCCAGCATCACCGGAGTGTTCCCCTGGTAGGCACGTTGCGTGCCACCGTGCAGGCCAGCCTTGTCCGCTGCGCCGCCCGGCATCACGTGGTCAATCAGGATGCCGTAATCTGCCGGCAGGCCAAGCTGCTCGGCGATGTCCGGCCCGATTGGTATCGTCACGATATCCAGCGAAGGTCTCCGCACCCGACCGTACTTTGCAAAGTCATCCAGCACAGCCTTCGCCGTGTTGATCGGAATCGCAAATCCGATGCCTGAGCTCTGGTCTGCACCGTTGTTGGCGATCAGCGTCGTGATGCCGATCACCTCGCCGCGCGAGTTCAGCAGGGGCCCGCCGGAGTTGCCCGGATTCACCGCCGCATCGGTCTGAATCGCGTCTTCGATGGGGTTGTTCTCCGGCCCATGAATCGAGCGGATTGCCGAGATGATGCCGCGCGTCATCGTCCCGGACAGCCCAAACGGGTTGCCGATGGCGTACACGCGCTGGCCCACGACCAGTCCCTGCGAATCCGCCAGCACTGCCGGAGTCAGGTTCGGTGCGTTGATCTTCAGCAGCGCAAGGTCGTGATTCTTGTCCACGCCCACCACCGTGGCCTTGTACTGATGCTTGTCCGATAGCGTTACTTCGACCCGCTGTGCGTTGTTGATCACATGGTTGTTCGTCAGGATCAGGCCCTGCTTGTCGAGGATGAACCCTGAACCCTGGCCCTGTTGCGGCACGGGTCCATAGAAGAAGTCGAACGCCACAGCCGTCGACGTAATATTCACGACCGAAGGCAACGCCTTCTTATAGACCTGGATATTCTGCTGCTCCTCGCCATCAAAGGCGGGTGCCGCCGAGGCCTGCGTCAGCTCGAACGCGCCGAGCGGTCCATTTACCGAGGAAGTCTTCGAGTCAGCGCTCGAGGCAGTACTGTGCAGCCAGGGAACAGCCGAACCCGTCGACCAGACGTGCGTCGTCACGTAGTAGAAGCCAGAGAGCAGAAGCAGAACAAGCAGAACCGGGCGAAGTTTCATCGAGATGACCTTATGTTTCACTGGGCAGACTAAAATCCCTGTCCTCTACAGATTGTATCGAGATACGCTTAGGCTGGCCCGTTCGTTCCGCAAACCCCTTCAAAATCAGCGCGGTTTCTCGTCCTGCTGGGCCGCCGCCTTCAAAATCGGCCATAACTGATCTACCTGCCACTCCAGCTCCGTCACAGCGCCGCCGTTGATAAGTACGTAGTCGCAGAACGCAGACTTCTGTTCATCGGGAATCTGTTGATCCAGCCGCAGACGGGCTTCGGCTTCAAGTTCAGCCTTCTCGCGGTCCGTGAGCGTTTTCTCGCCGGCCGCGCGAGCGACAAACCGCGCAATCTTCA
>DATDHL010000051.1:0-10735 GCA_036521575.1 Edaphobacter sp.
CAATACCGATGGTAGAAGGACCTTCGGTGAAGTCCCATTTGAGTTTTCCCGGGCCAACGACCTCTACCGTGGTGACTAGGAGGGCGTACTTTGCGATTAAGCCGCGAAACTCGCTAACCACAGCAGGCGTAAAGCTGCCAATGTAGCCATCCAGCGAGAGGAAACAGTTGTTGAACCCGAGTTCCCTTACTCGGCGGAAATTTTCCTCGGGAGCACGAAAGGGAACGATCAGCAGACCGACTTCCATTGGCTTGACAGGCGGGATTGCTGGAAGGGCTGCGACTGACGGGACAATCTGTAGGAGGGCTGTAGCGGCTGCCAAGCTTATGAAGTCTCTTCGATGCATTGGACTAGACCTTTCGCGCTCTCGCTATTAGGCAATACAGGGCCACTTGCTGGCTAGTGGCAAGTTTGAAATGAGACTCAGCGTTTCGATCGAACTCAAACGGTCTGACGAGTACTAGTGCACGCTTCTGTCAGCGATGGGGAAGTTCCCGAAAATCTGCCTGCGGAAAAGGGCTGGGGACGGGCTCCAAGCGTGCAGCATCGGCCCAGGCTCGCCGTTCCAGCGCGTACCGAGCAGGGATTGCCGCATGTGCGAAGTATGCTGTTGCAGGACTGCCGGCTCCGCCAAAGAGCGGAAGCGACCAGGAGCCAGGTCGATTTCGAAAGCGGACTTATTGTTTTGGATCCCGACGAAACCAAGAACCGAGAGGGCCGCCAGGTCCCCATTCTTGAAGGCGATATGGAAGATCTTCTTCTTGAAGCCAAGAAGGCGCGCAACGACGGCTGGCCAGACTCTCAATGGGTCTTTACTCTTCAGGGAACGCAGGTCAAGGATATTCGAGGTTCCTGGGGGATTGCCTGCATCGCCGCCGGCGTTCCCGAGCTCAATTTTCATGATCTGCGCAGAACGGCGGTCCGGAACATGCGCCGGGCCGGGATACCTCAAGTAATACGAATGAAGATCAGCGGACACAAGACGGATTCGATGGAAAGACGCTACAATATAGTTGATGCAGACGACATCAACATCGCTAAAGAGTTCATGGAACGGCGAAGGAAGTCTGCAAAAAGACTGTAACTATTTCTGTAACCACGGTGGGATACCAGGCGACACACCCACTACAACTAAATCAACGACTTAGGTCGTCGCGAATGCGTAGGAAACACCTTGTTTTTTTGCTTGAGGTGCTAGCGCCGCAAGGCATAAGGGTTCAAGTCCCCTCCTCCGCACCAATCCAACATTCTTCGGAGAGGTATCCTCTCCGCGTTCGAGGTCGCAAGCTACTCCCGATGGTCATCCTTCTCGTTATCCTTCACGTCATCGTCTCGCTCTTCCTCGTCGGCGTAGTCCTGCTTCAGCAGGGCAAGTCCGCTGACCTCGCCGCAGCCTTCGGCGGCCAGGGATCACAGACAGCCTTCGGACCCCGCGGAGCAGCCAACCTCCTCACCAAGCTCACCACCTGGTCCGCCATCGTCTTCATGCTCACCTCGATCGGCCTCACTATCCTGCTCTCCCGCGCCAGCGGCGACCACTCCGTCTTGGCCGGTCACCCCACCACCCAGACCACCCCAAAGAAGTAACCTCAAGTTCCGTCTCACCCAGATGCGCGAGCCCTCGGCTCGCGCATTTTTACGTCGAATCATCGTTCTAAATCGGTGTCAGACCTTCCAGGCATAAGCCCCACGCAAATCAAGTCTCATCCGCGCTCCTCCGCGAGATCCGTGGTCGCTTTAAAATCGGTGTCATCGATGCAAATCGGTGTTAAACCTTTAGTCTTTAATCCAAATGATCCACGAAATCCTCCCCGTCGGCCTCCTCCAGTGCAATTGCTCCATCCTGGGCGACGAGACCTCCCGCGAAGCCATCGTCATCGACCCCGGTGACGACGTCCCCCGCATCCAGGCCATCCTCGATCGCCACCACCTCACCGTCAAGCAGATCATCATCACCCACGCCCACATCGACCACATCGCCGGAGCCCAACGCCTCCAGCAGCTCACCGGAGCCCCCATCCTCTACAACCAGCTCGACCTCCCCCTCGTCCAGATGATGGACATCCAGGCCGGCTGGCTAGGCATCCCCACCCCCAAAGTCGCCGCCCCCGACGACAACCTGGCCGACGGCCGCACCATCTCCATAACCGGACTCACCGGAACCGTCCTCCACACCCCCGGCCACACCCAGGGAAGCAGCTGCCTCTACCTCCCCGACCACTCTCTCCTCATCGCCGGAGACACCCTCTTTGCCGGATCCGTGGGCCGAACCGACCTCCCCGGAGGCAATACCAACCAGCTTCTTACCTCCATTCACCATCACCTACTCACCCTTCCCGACGAGGTCACAGTCATCCCCGGCCACGGCCCCAAAACCACCATAGGCGAAGAACGAGAATCGAATCCATTTCTTAAAAATCTTTAGTTTCAGATACTTATATCGCATAACTAAAAGCAACGCATTACACGCATCGCATGAAGTATTAACTACCTTGGTTCACATGACTCGGGCAAAACATCTCATCCAACCATCAAATCAACCATCCGCTTCAATCCCTCTGAAAACTCATGACTTACCCCAATCAGACTAACTACCACCCGCCCATTCTCCCCAATTCCATAAAACGATCCCGGATGAACCACCGTGTCTGCCTCCCGCAGCAACCTCTCTGCCACATCTTCCGCCCCAACCTGAGGCAGCCTTAGCACCGCACTCCACCCAGCCTCCACCCGGAGAACCCCCACCCCACTCTCCGCTGCCGCCGCAAGATTCCCCCGTGCCCGCTCCAGAATCTGCCCCTGAATCCCCCGCCGCCCCGCTAGCCAGTTTGGCAGCGCCAACTGCACCGGAGCATTCATCGACAGAAACGTATCCGCGATCACCTCCAGCCGCCCCGCCGCCTCAACCCTCGCCTTCTCCGGACCCAACCCCACAATCCACCCCACCTTCATCTGCGGAAGCCCGGCAATCTTACTCATCCCGCTCAAACAAAACGTCAGCACAGGATGCGGCCCCACCGCAAAGCTCTTCAACGCCTCCCTCTCACGCAGCGGATAATCCAGAAACACCTCATCCACAATCAGCGCCAGTCTATGCCGCGCACATATATCCTCCAGCCGAGCCCGCTCCCCCGCCCCCGTAGCATGACCCGTAGGATTATTCGGATGCACGACCACAATCGCACGCGTCCTCGGCCCAATCCTCCGCTCCAACTCCGCAAAGTCGATCCACCACCCAAAGTCATAAAACAGCGGATAAGGCCGTAGCCGTACATCCTCCAGATCCGCCAGAAAATCAAACAGCGGATAACTCGGCTGCGCCACCAGTACCTCATCCCCTGCATTGCATAGCAGCCGAAACAGATACCCATACCCCTCACTGGTACTCGTCGTCATCACCACCGAGTCCGGATCAATCCCCGCCCCATGATCCCGGTAATACCCCGCCACCGCCTCCCGAGCCGACCGCATCCCCCGAGGATCCGGGTCATACGTCATCGCCCGAGCATCCCCCAGTGCCCCCAGAATCCCCTCCGCGTCATATTCAAATCCACACACAGTAGGATTCGAAACCGTCAGATCAAACAGCCGTCGCCCCGCACCCCGAGCCTCACGAATCGCCTTCGCAAACCTGCTCTCCCCCACATCCCAACCCGTCCGCGTCGAAAACCGAAAACCCATCCCCTCATGCTACTGCGAACACGGCCTTTCCCTTGCCGTTGCCGTTGTTGTTGCCTTTGCCTTTCTTGCTTGTCATCCCCGCAGGGGATCTGCCGTTGCCCTTTGTCGTTGCTGTCGCTTGTAACTGACAATCGATAACTGACCCTGACAACTTTGCCCCGGACACCCTAAGCCGCATCTCCAGCCCCAGCCGAATCCACATACTTGATCAGTAGCACCTCATTCCCAATTTCGCTGTAGATCAGCTCATCCACCGTACCGCCCGCCAGAAGAAGGCCATACCCCCCAGCGCGTATTCCTTCCTCTTCACGCTTCTCAATATGAGCTGTGGGGTCCGCATCACCAGTAGCCGCATGGCTAAGCGACTCGCGGCGAAACCCAGCCCCTGGATCGCGCACATAAAACACCATCGACCGTCCCGTCCGCACAGCCGTAACCTCCACCACCTGTTCAGGATTGAACGCCGCCCCATGCTCCATCGCGTTCATCAAAATCTCACGCAGCGCGTACATCATCTCCTGCCGAGTGTCCTCCGGCAATCGCGAGCTAAGCTCCTTCGCAAACGTCAGCAGCCGTTCCGCCGTAACCAACCGGCAATTCACCCGCACCGACACCCATCCCGGCCGCGCCGACAAGACCTGAATATCCTCCCGCCACTGACTGTCCGACGCCGCACTTTGCGCCAGGCGCACAATCTCACTCGTTTCAAACGGAGGCGTAAAACAGGCAAACACCCGCGCCCGCAGCGCAGCAATCACGTCATCCGGAGTGCTCTGATGAGCCAGCAGAATACACTTCACCCCCGGCCTGATCTCGCGCATCTCCTCCAGCAGAGCCAGGTCTTCATCCACAGAGCTGTCAGGATTCGTAATCACAACCCCAAACGACCGCGCCCGCAATCGCTGCAAGGCATCGGCATGCCCAGCCGCATACTCCATAGGAAAATCGGCAGCGCAAAGCGCATCGCCAATCTCGCGACTCACATGGTTCTGATCTCCAATAACCAGGACCCGGCTCATAGTCCTCCGAGGGCGACGACTCAAATCATTCTAGATCATCCATCCCGCCCACCCGCGCCACACTAGTCGTTTTCTGGTTCGTCGACAAACCGGAAGTTTCGTCACGAGATGAGCGTTTATGGAGACTAGGCTAAATCTATTCGGCTAGATGGTTCTGTAATTATCAGGAAGCTCTTGTGCCTGACAGATGCGAGCGTCGGACGCTTTCTTTCGTGCAAGCGCGAAGATAGATACACACGAGAAACACGAGTTCATCACGTAACCTTTTATAATCACGCTCCGGCGATGCGGACTCCAGCAACCGTCGGCTCACACCTGCCATCGTTGCCTGCAGCATGGAAGCCACCAGCTGCGGATCGGTCGCCAGCTCATCCTTTGCAGTTGCAAGCATAGCAACAATGGCACGATTGGCCTTTAGGCTCATCTCGCGCACGATTCTTGCGCCATCAACGTCTGAACTAACCGAATACAGCGCAACGCTTGCCTTCGCATCTTTCATCTTTGCTTCCAGGAAGCTTGTCATCAACACCGTCGCCATCGTCTCCAGCGAGGAGCCAGCTTGCTCGCGGCATACCGTTGCCAGCACCAACCCGACCTCATCCATGTGACGCTGCAGTGAGGCCCGCAACAACGCACTTTTGTTCGGAAAGTACTGGTACAGCGTACCGACCGAAACCCCAGCGCGGGCTGCGACACGCGTTGTGGTCAGACGATCTTTGCCGATTTTCAGTAAAACCTGAATGGTTGCCTTAAGAATTGCCTCCACACTCGCAGTGGAACGTGCCTGAACCGGCGATTTTCGCGGCTCTAACCTACTTTGCAATCGCTTCTGCAAATGCGAACTCCTAATCTGAAGTTTTCTTCATCCAATGATTGTGAGCATAGATTCTCAACACAGACATCGGCAAGTTCTGAGGAGACACATGATGCAACAATCGAATCTCGGCGGCACATTTACCCTTCCCAACACTTCAATGACCTTGAACCGCATGGGTTATGGCGCAATGCAACTTGCCGGGCAGGATGGTGACAAACGAGTCTGGGGACCCCCACGCGATGTTCCGGGTGCGATCGCCGTTCTGCGCGAGGCCATCGCCTCCGGCGTGAACCACATCGATACCAGCGACTTTTACGGCCCACACGTAACCAATCAACTCATCAAGCAGGCGCTCCATCCTTACCCCGACGATCTCATAATCGTGACCAAGGTGGGCGCGCGCCGCGGCAGTGATGGCTCATGGCCACATGCTCGCTCGCGCCAGGAGATTATCGATGCCGTGCATGACAATCTGCGAAATCTCGGCCTCAATGCGCTCCATGTCGTCAATCTTCGCATCGGAGGCTTCACCGCACCGACGGACGAACCCTTCGAAGAGCCACTCACCGCGCTTGTCGAGCTCAAACAACAGGGCCTGATTCAGCATATCGGCCTCAGCACCATCTCCTCCCGGCAGCTAGCCGAGGCGCAGGCCATTACTGAGATCGTCTGCGTCCAGAACTTCTACAATGTGGCCCAGCGCACCGACGACGGATTCATCGATGCTCTCGCCGCACAGGGTATCGCCTATGTGCCTTACTTCCCCCTGGGAGGGTTCTCGCCGCTGCAGTCGTCTAAGCTCAACGAAGTCGCCGCGTCGCTCGAGGCCACTCCTATGCAGGTAGCGCAAGCGTGGCTTCTGCGACGGTCGCCGAACATGCTGCTGATCCCCGGCACATCGTCGGCCCAGCATCTCCGAGAGAACCTCAAGGCTGCAACGCTGGAACTCACCGACGAAGATCTCGCTAACCTCGACAGCATCGGTACTGCTGCCGCTTAGAAACTAATCAGAAAAGCGAGTGACGCTTCGAATGGATGCGTCACTCGCTAGGGTGACAAAAGCCATCTCTGACATGTAAACGGCAGGATGTGAATTACTACAGAGAGGTCGGCTTGAGGCAAGTTGCGGGCACCCGAATGACGGTCTATTCGGAACCTATCTCCATCAACAGGTACGGCAACTTTCAGAGCTCGTCTGAGATCTCCGCTTGATTCCAACGCGCGAACAGGGAGATATTGAGGATCATCGGCATCCAACAAATCTGACTTCGTAATTGATGAACGAATAGGAGAAAAACATGGCAAATCTGAAGGAAATCCCTGGTAAAGATGCGACCAGCAACGCGAGCGTTGACCTGAAACTCGAGGCGATCGTCATCCCCGTCTCAAATGTCGACCGCGCCAAGAAGTTCTACGGAGACCTCGGGTGGAGGCTCGATGCAGACTTCCCCTTCGATAACGGCTTCCGAATCGTCCAGTTCACACCGCCCGGCTCGGGGTGCTCCGTGCAATTCGGCACGAACGTCACGTCGGCCGCGCCTGGCTCCGCACACGGCCTCTACCTGATCGTCTCCGACATCGAGGCTGCGCGCAACGAACTCGTCGCCCACGGTACCAAGGTCAGCGAAGTATTCCACCCCGGGACGCCAGGCGCTCAGTTCAAGCCCGACGGCACGAGCGGTCGCGTCGCTGGGCCCGCGCCCAATCACGCCAGCTACAGCTCCTTCGCCACGTTCAGCGACCCGGACGGCAACGGATGGCTATTGCAGGAGGTCACAACCCGTCTACCCGGACGCGTCGACCCCGTCGAGACGGCGTTCGCTTCAGTGAACGATCTGGCGAGGGCGCTTCGGCGTGCGGCAGCCGCCCACGGCAAGCACGAGAAGCGCATCGGCGCAGCAGATCCGAACTGGCCCGACTGGTACGCCGCATACATGGTGGCCGAACACGCCGGTAAAGAACTCCCGCAATGAACGAGTACAACGCGAAGTGACGAGGCTATTCGAAACCTATCACCGTCAACAGGTACGGCGAACTTTTCGCGTCCCTTACAATCAACACTAATGACCCAAATCAAGGCAGTCCTCTTCGACTACGGCCAGGTCCTCTCCACCCCACCCGACCCCGCCGCATGGCAGCGCATGCTCACCATCACCGGGCTCGACGAAGACACCCTCCACCGCGAATACTGGGCCCCCCGTCACGACTACGACCGCGGCGACCTCACCGGCACCACGTACTGGACCCAATTAACCTCGAAGGCCGGCCTAACCATCACCCCCGACCAGCTAGCCGCCCTCATCGACGCCGACACCGACCTCTGGGCCCAACTCAACATCCCCATGATCACCTGGGCCCAGAACCTCCAGCACGCCGGAATCCGCACCGGCATCCTCTCCAACATGCCTGACGCCATGGAAGCCGGTCTCCGCGCCCGCCACCACTGGATCGAAGCCTTCGACCACCACACCTGGTCCCACTCCATCAACCTCGCCAAGCCCGAGCCCGAGATCTACCTTCACGCCGCCCAAGGCCTGGCCACTCCACCTGCCAACATCCTCTTCATCGACGACAAGGCCGAAAACATCGCCGCCGCCCTCGCCACCGGCATGCAAGCCATCCAGTACAGCGACCACGCCACCTTCGAACACGAGATGGAAACCCGCGGTCTCACCTACCTCCTACAACTCCAGGGGAGTACCGATTCCTAGATCGGGAAAATAGTACCTACGTAACGAACTTTAACCTCAACGAACCTAAACTCACCTGTCACCATTGAATAGTTAAGGGCAGGCTGCAACCAGTGCATCGCCGCAGCCAAACTTCAAATGACGAAGACCAAGTTCGCGCTCCGACTCCCCTTGCCGGCCTCTGCACACTCGCCTCCGCAACCCTCCCAGTCAGAATCCAAGCCCAAAACACCCAACAACTCGTCTTCACCGGCCTCCGCTCGGTCGCCAGCCAGGGCCAGTTCAACGCCGTCCAGACCGACCCGTCCGGCAACCTCTATCTCCTTCTCGATCAAAAAGACGGCGTCCGCCTCCTCAAGACCGACCCCACCGCCACCAACATCCTCGCCCAAGCCCAAATCGGAGCCGCCGGAGACATCGGCCTAGCCCTCGCACTCGACCCCGCCGGAAACATCTACATCACCGGAACCACCACCTCCAGTTCCCTCACCACAAGCTCCGGCGTAGTCTTCCCCGCCCGCGCCGACGCCTCCACCAACTCCTTCGTCGCCAAATTCGACACCAGCCTCAACCCCCTCTTCGTCACCTACACCGGCAGCGGACGCACCGCCACAACCTCTATCGCCGCCACCGCCGACGCTGTCTTCGTCACCGGAAGCACCTTCAGCACCACCCTCCCCGTCACCCCCTCCGGCATCATCCAATCCCCCGCCTCAGGCAGCTTCCAAAACGGCTTCGTCGAAAAGTTCAACACCACCGGAGCCACCCTTCTCTACGCCACCTATCTCAGCGCACTCAACGGAGACACCGCCCCCTCCGCCATCGCCGCCGACGCCAACGACAACGCCTACATCGCCGGATACACCACCTCAAGCGGCCACCCCACCCTCAACGCACTCATCCCCGATATCCTAACCACCCCACCCAGCACCACCTCCGGCTTCCTCACCAAGCTCCCCCCTGCCGGAGACGGCATAGTCTTCTCCACCTTCATCCCCGGCACAGGCATTACCTCACTCGTCCTCGACTCCACCGCCCAAAATCTCCTCCTCTCAGGAACCATCTCTCTCGGCCAGTTCCCCATCGCCAGCGTCCCGATGCCATTGGTCAGCACCACCTACCAAAGCGCCCTCCGCATCTCCCTCGACGGCACCACCGTCCTCGCCTCCACCCTCGCCGCCCCCGGAACCCAATCCACCATAACCCCGGCACCCGCAGGAGCCGCCTGGATCACCGGCCCCCTCACCACCCCACTCCTCCCCATCCAAACCCTCTCCACCTTCGGCAACGCCGACGCCCTCCGCATCACTGCCCAAAGCACAGTCGACCAAACCCTCCGCTTTGGAGGTCTCCCCACCAGCAACCCCGCCTACTCCAGCGCCCCCGTCACCCTGACCTCCGTAGCCACCGACCCCACCGGCGAACCCATCTTCGCCGGAAGCGCCGATCCCACTACCAGCTCCAGCCTCCTCACCACCCAGACCTACGACATTCCTCTCTACAGCGCCCCCACCACTGCACTCCCCTCAACCCTCCGCAACGCCGTCCTCGCCCCCGGCACCTGCAACGGAAGCCTCTGCGCCGGCTCAGCCGCCTACCTCACCAAACTCAATCCCTCAACATCAGCCCCCAGCCTGGCTCTCTCCACCGACGCCTCACCCAACATCACCCTACGCAACCTCGGCTCCGCCACCGCCACCAACCTACAAATCACCGCCACCGGATTCACCTCCACCCACAACTGCCCCACAGCCCTCCCACCCGCCGCCGAGTGCAGCATCGCCCTCACCGGCGCAGGCCCCGGCACCATCGCGGCTCAAGCCGATAACGCCACCACCCAAACCGCCACTCTCCCCGCAACCACCGCCACCGCCAACCCAATCGTCTTCATCCCCAAAGAGCTCGACTTCGGCATCCAAACCTCCACCAGCCCCGCGACCACCCGCACCATCACCATCACCAACCTCGGCACGCAAACGAAAACCTTCACCTCAAACATGCAAGCCCTCGGCACCCCGCCCTACACCCTCACCCAATCCGCCAGCGACTGCCCTCTCGCCACCTCCACCACCAAATCCCTCGACCCCGGAGCCACCTGCCACATCATCCTCAGCCTCACTACCTCCTCCGCCGCCACCAACGACGGCCCCATCCAGGCCAACTGGACCATCGGCTCCGGCTCCGTCCTCCTCACCGCCTACTCCCAAGCCGCCTCCCTAAGCATCTCCGCCTCCGAGATCGATTTCGGCACCCAATACACCCCCACTCCCACGCCAAATCTCAACCTCCCGCGCTACCTCTACCTCTCGAACAACTCCGCCACCGCGATTCCCACCCCCCCCTCACCCTCCCCGCATCCTCACCCTTCACCCTCACCGACTCCTGCCCCACCCAACTCGAGCCCCACACCGTCTGCCAGATCAAGCTCACCTACCAATCCACCCAAACCTCCACCGACTCCACCACCCTCACCCTCGACCAGGACATCACTGTCCTCATAACCGGCAAAACCATTCCTCAACCCGGAG
>DATDHL010000052.1:0-2377 GCA_036521575.1 Edaphobacter sp.
CCCGGCACCGTCATCGCCCATCGCCGCGCCTGGTGCACCATCGTCGGAGGCCTCATCGCCCTCGTCATTCATATCGATGCACTGCGTCGTTACAGATTCCCCACCGTAACCTGAAATATCCCGAAATTGCCGGGTCCTCAAGCAATCAAAAAAATCCACGCCCCAAGATCATCCTGCGCTATCCTCAACCGCACGAGGTTCCAATGAGCTTCTTTCGCCTTGAGCTTGCAGCACTCACCCTCCTCGCCGCCACACTCGCCCCTGCCCAAACCCCACCGACGCCCCGCGCCTATCCCGGCGTCCAGATCCACGTCCCAGGCATCTTCGTCACGCCGGTCCCAAACGCGCCCTTCACCGCCAAGGTCGACATCATCTCCCACGAGATTCTCCCCGACGGCTCCATCAACATCCGAACGACCATCAATCACGTCGCCCGCAGCTCCTCAGGCCGCATCTACAACGAACGCCGCCAGCTCGTCCCCGCCACCTTCAAGGGTGAGCCCATGCTCCTCTCCGGCCATATCTACGATCCTTCCAGCCGTCTCAACATCTTCTACGACCCCATCACCCACCTCGCCCGCGAGACCGTCCTTCCCCAGCCGCCCCGCCCGCCAGCCGACGCCGTCCCCGGCCGCACCCCGCCCAACAACCCCTACTTCAAGCAAGAGGACATCGGCACTCAGCCCCTCGGCAACCTCACCCTGACCGGCATTCGCAAAACCCGCATCCTCCCCGCCCAGGCCAGCACCACCGGTAAAGACATCGTCATCACCGACGAGTACTGGTACTCCCCTGATCTCTCCATCTACATGATCATCAAGCACAACGATCCTCGCACCGGCGAGCAGATCGTAGCCGTCAGCGATGTAGACCGCCACGAGCCCGACGCCTCTCTCCTCAACGTCCCACAGCACTACAAAGTAGTCGACGAAACCCCCGACCCCACCCAATAACAACCACGAGCAGCGCAAAGAACCCGCATTCCGCTCTCGCCCTCCTCATCCGAAACACCTGCAGTTGCCGTTGCCTTTCTAGGTGTCATCCCGTAGGGATCTGCGTCTGTGGTTACCATTGCTTCAGCTCGTCATTCTGACCCTGAGCGAAGCCGAAGGGGAAGAATCCGTGCATTACGCTTTTGCCGTTGCCGTTGCTTTTGCCTCTCTAGTTGTCATCCCCGCAGGGGATCTGCTTCCGCCCTTGCTGTTGCCTGTCCTTTCACCCCCAACCCTCAAAAACCTGTCAAGCCCATAAACCTCGCAACTCACTGATTCAAAACAACATCAACATGGCATATTAATTACTCACCATTCGCTATACTTAAAAGAGAGACAAGAAACCCCGGGCCAAAACCGGGGCTTTTCATTTACGATCACAAACAGACCGAAGTCCAGACCTAGGTCCTTTATTTCGAAGACTTTAGGACTTAAGTACGGGGGATGGGGGGTCCCCAAACAACATAGGTATCGCGAGTGGTCTCACCAATCCACTAAAATCACTCGCGACCATGCGCACACCAAAACTCAGCCGCCGAACCTTCCTCAAGGCCACCGCAGCAGCCACGCTCGCCACTCAGCTCAAGCCTGGCCATGCCCAGGCCAGTGACGCCGAGTGGCCCGAAAACGGAACCCTGATCCCCGACGAGGGCTGGTATCTCTGGATCGACGAGCACGCCGAGTGGAAGAACGACACCCTCTTCCTCCCCGACGAGATCACCCGTGACGCCAACGGAGTCCTCCACGGCAACGGCTCCCCACTCCCCGTTAACCTTCCCACCGGAGGTTGGGGCTCCCTCTCCGTCGCCGCCGCCAAGGAGGTCGTCCTCCCGACTACTGTAGAGCAGCACTTCTGGGGCAAGTTCGGACAGCGCCCCTACACCCCCGAGGAGTACCGCTACGCCGCCGATGACCCCATCCCCCAGAACGGAGCCTACTTGGGCGTCTCTTGGTGGCACCGCCAGATCGAAATTCCGGCCGACTGGAAGGGCAAGCGCATCTTTCTCCACATCCGCGGAGCACGCCTCCGCGCCGAGGTCTTCGTCAACCACAAGCTCGTCGGTTACTCCATCATGGAAGAGCTGCCCTTCGAGTGCGACCTGACTCACGCAGCCGATCCCGGTGGCTTCAACCTCATCGCCATCCGCATTACCAACCCCTTCGGCCGCTACGACTGGGTCGACGGCCTGAACGCCCAGTGGGGGGCCGTGCGCCTATACCGCTCCCACGGCTTCGGCGGCCTCGACCGCGGCATGACGATGTCGGCACATGATCAAAATGTTCGGATAACAGATGCATTCGTCCTCAATACGCCTGACCCGAAAGTGATCAAGGTTAATGTAAGCTCGGTCACTCCGCGATGGGGGGAACCACTGTCCCAAGGT
>DATDHL010000053.1:0-3509 GCA_036521575.1 Edaphobacter sp.
CTCAACGCCTACCGCCTCGACGCCTTTCATCTCCGTCAATACTTCGACTACTTCATCTGCTCCGGCTACGTCCACGAGATGAAGCCCCACCCCGGCATCTACCAGGCCGCCATCGACATCTCCGGCTTCCCCGCCGAAACCGCTCTCTTCATCGACGACAAGCTCGAAAACTGCGAAGCTGCAGCCGCTCTCGGCATGCAGGCCATTCGCTTCGAATCACCCACACAGCTCAGTCATGAGCTCACTCAACTCGGCATCCAGGCCGTGTACGCATAAAGGAAGACATATGGAACTCGGAATCATTGGACTCGGCAAGATGGGCTTCAACATGGCTGAGCGCCTCAAGCTCGCCGATCACAAGGTTGTAGGCTTCGACTTCAACAAAGACGCCACCGCAAAGCTCACCGCCACAGGCTCCCTCGGCGTCAACTCCCTCGAAGACCTCGTAGCCAATCTCTCTGCCCCGCGCGCCATCTGGATCATGGTTCCTTCAGGCGATCCCGTCGACCACACCATCGCCAGTCTTGAAGGCCTGCTCTCCCAGGGCGACACCATCATCGACGGCGGCAACTCCAACTACAAGGACACGCAGCGCCGCCACGCCCAGGTCACCGCGACCGGCCTCGAGTTCGTCGACTGCGGAACCTCCGGCGGAGTCTGGGGCCTCAAAGAGGGCTACTCCCTCATGATCGGCGGCGACAAAGCCCCCGTCGAGCGCCTCACCCCCATCTTCCAGGCCCTCGCCCCCTCGCCCACCGAAGGCTGGGGACACGTCGGCCCATCCGGCGCCGGTCACTTCGTCAAGATGGTCCACAACGGCATCGAGTACGGCATGATGCAGGCCTACGCCGAAGGCTTCTCCATCATGCAGGCAAAAAAGCCCCTCAACCTCGACCTCACCCAGATCGCGCACATCTGGCAGAAGGGCTCCGTCGTCCGCTCCTGGCTGCTCGATCTCACCGCAGGCGCCCTCGACCACAACCCAACCCTCGCCGGCCTCGAAGCCTGGGTGCCCGACTCCGGCGAAGGTCGCTGGACCGTCACCGAAGCCATCGACCTCAACATCTCCGCCCCTGTCATCACCGAGTCGCTCATCCGCCGTCTCCGCTCCCGCGAAGAGAACAACTTCACCGACCGTATGATCTCCATCATGCGCGGAGCCTTCGGCGGCCACGACGTCAAAAAAGCCTAGCCAGCATCTAATAAACCAACCGGCAAGGCCATCAGTCCCTAACCATTTAGCACGAGAGGTAATTTCGAAATGCCGACCCTAGAAGCCAACACATCACTCTCCGCCGCACCGGCCACATTGCAGCCCGAGCGCACCCCCGACCCATGCATCGTGGTCATCTTCGGTGCCTCCGGCGATCTCACCAAGCGCAAGCTTCTCCCCGCGCTCTATCACCTCGAGCAGGCTGGCCTCCTCCCCAAAGACTTCGCCGTCGTCGGCGTAGCCCGCCGCCCCCTCGAGCAGTCCTTCGCACCCGACATGAAGGAAGGCATCCTCTCTGGCGGCGGTGTCGAAGAGAGCGATCCCAAACTGGCCCCCTTCGTCGACCGCATCCAGTACCACGCCATGAACTTCGACGATGCCTCTGGCTACGACGGCCTCAAGACCAAGCTCGCCGAACTCGACAAGAAGTTCAACACCTGCGGCAATCGTCTCTTCTACCTCGCCACCGCACCCGAGTACTTCTCCGACATCATCCACTACCTCGGCGAACACGGCATGTCCAAGCCCGACGCCGAGTTCGCACCCAACGGCTGCCGCACCTGGGTCCGCACCATCATCGAGAAGCCCTTCGGCCACGACCTCGAATCAGCCCGCGCCCTCAACGACGAAGTCAACAAGGTATTCGACGAAGACCAGATCTTCCGCATCGACCACTACCTGGGCAAAGAGACCGTCCAGAACATCCTCGTCTTCCGCTTCGCCAACGGCATCTTCGAGAACGTCTGGAACCGCAACTATATCGACCACGTCGAGATCACCGCCGCCGAATCCATCGGCATCGAAGGCCGCGGCCCCTTCTACGAGACCGCCGGAGCCCTACGCGACGTCGTCCAGAACCACGTCATGGAGCTCCTCAGCTTCGTAGCCATGGAGCCCCCCGTCTCCTTCGAGGCCTCCTCCGTCCGCGCCGAAAAGGTCAAGGTCTGGAAGGCCATCACCCCCATCCACCCCGCCGACACCGTCCGCGGCCAGTACGGCCCCGGTATCGTCGATGGCAAGCCCGCCGTCGGCTACCGTCAGGAAGACCGCGTCCACCCGCGCTCCCAGACCGAGACCTACGCCGCCCTTCGCCTCGAGATCGAAAACTGGCGCTGGGCCGGAGTCCCCTTCTACATCCGCGCCGGCAAGCGTCTCGCCAAGCGCGTCACCGAGATCACCATCCAGTTCAAGCTCCCCCCCCTGCTTCTCTTCAAGGACCAGGTCGGCCAGGGAGGCGAAGGCGTTAAGCCCAACGTCCTCTCCATGCGCATCCAGCCGGACGAGGGCATCAGCCTCCGCTTCGGCGCCAAGATCCCCGGCCCCAGCATGAACATCGGCTCGGTCAACATGGACTTCAACTATGCCGAAGCCTTCGGAAAGTCCTCAGCCAACGGCTACGAGCGCCTCTTGCTCGACGCCATGCTGGGCGACGGAACCCTCTTCGCCCACCGCGATGGAGTCGAGGCCACCTGGTCTCTCATGACCCCCATCCTCGAAGCCTGGAAAAAGGACCCTGTCAAGGACTTCCCCAACTACGCCGCCGGAACCTGGGGCCCCTCCGCAGCCGACGCACTCCTCGAGTCCGAAGGCCGCAAGTGGCGCAAACTCTAACGCACTGGCCTCTGCTGCTGCTGCTGCCGTTGCTTTTCTTGTTTGTCATCCCGTAGGGATCTGCTTTTCGCAGTTGCAGTTGCTTTCGCAGTTGCAGTTGTATTTGCACTTGCCGTTCTTGCTTGTCATCCCCGAAGGGGATCTGTTTTTGCCTTTGCATCTAGGTACGCCAAGGCTTCAGCCTTGGCCCTCCCAAATGGCCGCAATACCTCAGGGGCTTTAGCCCCTGGGGTATGCCTTTTTACCCGCAGTCGGAAAATCATCAAAATCGCAGGACACTAAAAACATGCCCCGACCAGTCACCATCACCTACCGCATCTCCTCCACCCCCGCCGAAGTCGCCGCCGCCGCCGCCCAGCTCTTCGCCTCCAACGTCTCAGGCGCCGTTCAAACCCGAGGCGTAGCCCGAGTAGCCATCTCCGGAGGCACCACTCCCAAGGCGATGTTCGCCCTCCTCGCCGCCGAGCCCTTCGCCTCCCAAGTCCCCTGGGACAAGCTCGACCTCTTCTGGGTCGACGAGCGCTGCGTCCCCCCCGACCACGCCGACTCCAACTACCGCATGACCAAGGAAGCGCTGCTCTCCAAAGTCCCCCTCCCCGCCGACCGCATCCACCGCATGGAAGGCGAACTAGCCCCCGAGGTCGCCGCCGCCCGCTACGAATCTGCCATCCGCAATGCCTTCCGT
>DATDHL010000054.1:0-2654 GCA_036521575.1 Edaphobacter sp.
GTACTCCATTACCACCAGCGGCACTCTCTCCTCCGCGTTTGTCGCTACCGGCAGTCCGACGATCAGTGCAATCGGTGGAGGCATCAACGGTTCGAACGGAACCTTCCGCGTGCCCGGCTTCGAGCGAAACGGCTTCACACAGCCCATGACCAACGTCTTGGACCTGCGTCTATCCAAGCGCTTCACCGTGTACGAACGGCTTAAGCTGGAGCTGATGGCTGAAAGCTTCAACATCCTCAACCGCCAGAACGTAACCGCGGTCAACCAGCTTGGCTACACCCTTGGCAACAGCAGAAACGCAGCCAACGCCATCACGGGCAACACGCTGACCTTCAACACCAGCCTCGCGAACGCCGCCCTGCCCCTCTTCCAATCCACAACCAACTCCAACTCGAGCGGCTTCTCCTTCGCTCCAAGACAGCTTCAACTAGGAGTCCGCGCCCAGTTCTAAAGAGCACTTTCCCACGAGCTATAGGTCGTCATCGCTGCGCCTATAGCTCGTCGTATTCATCCTTAAGCTCGTCATTCATCCCTTGGGGTTATAGCTCGTCATTCTGAGCGCAGCGAAGAATCCCTGTATTTTGCTCGAAGCGCCACAGTCTGCCCCATCGGGAAAATGCTCTGAGGAGGCTCTGAACAAAGTCCCGATCCGAATCCGTTTTGAAAGGGCGTGGCTTTAGCCACGCCGCAAGTAGCTCAATTTCAATAGGGCTTTAGCCCCTGAGGGGAGTCTCTTTCGCTCCCCCCTCCAAAGGCGACCCCTTTCTCTAATCGTCATCGCACAAAAATAAACCTGAAAAATGTGCCGAATTTTTCACCTCCAAAAAACAGCCACCCGCTAACCACGTTTGCCACACTCTTTTCCACGAAGCACCCACCAAAAACCATCACCAAAACACCTCCTACTCCCAAAACCCCTCAAAAAATTACACACTTCCTCCCTGAAAAAAACTCCGCATTTGCGCAAGACGCTATGATGAGGACAATCGCTCTAAGTACCTGAGTTCGCGGGAGAAAGCATGTCGAGCAGTCTGAAGCGCGCCGGCTTAGGCGCGCTCCTCCTCCATCTGGTTATACTGGCGCACGTCTACGCCCAGACCGCAGCCGACGGAGCCATCCGTGGCCTCGTCCTCGACCCCGCCGGCGCACCCATGTCCAGCGTCACAATCCAAGCCGAAGATCTCGCCACCCACCTCATCCTCCACACAACCACCACCCGCAGCGGCGAGTTCATCCTGCCCACCGTCCCATCCGGCCAATACCAGCTAACGATAAGCGCATCAGGCTTTTCCAGCTTCACCCTCCCCCTCGTCGCCGTCGAAGTCGGCAGCGTAACTGAGGTTCAGACGCGCCTCAAAGTCGCTTGGACAAGCACAAACATCGCAGTCGCCCCAGAATCCGCCGCCACCGGCCTCGAAGAAACTTCCCCCACCAACCCAAAATGAAAACAAAGAGTCACCCGGCTTCCGCGACCTGCCGATAACCCAAAACAGCACGCGCATCGACGGAGCCGGCGACGACCAAAGCTTTAACGCCGTTCCACGTGGAACCGACGCCGAGCCCAACGGCCAGCCCGAAGAAGAAGCCGAACAGACCCCCGGCGCAAACTCCCGCCACCGCACCGCCGAAGCCTATACCTTCTCCCACGAAGCCGTACGAGAGTTCCGCGTAAACGGCCAAAATTACTCTGCACTCTACGGCCACACCCTCGGCGGCGTAGTCACCACAGTCTCAAGAAGCGGCACAAATAAACTCCACGCCACCGCCTTTTATCTAGCCCGCGCAAGCGCCTGGTCAGCCTCGAATCCCTTATCAATCGCCACGAACTACGTAGATGGCGCAGTAACAAGCGCCACGGTAAAGCCACACGATCTCCGACAGCAATTCGGCGGCAGCATAGGCGGCGCAATCATCCACGACAAGCTGTTCTACTTCTATGCCACTGATCAACAACACCGCAATTTCCCCGCGATATCAGCACCAGCCAACCCATCCTTCTACTCCCTGACAGCGACTCAGACGGCCCTGCTCGCAAACCGCGGCGTGACCACAACAAAAATAAACGCAGCACTGAACTACCTCAACAGCCTGACAGGCTCCTTGCCCCGCCGCTCCAATCAGACGGTAAACTTCGGCAAACTCGACTGGAAAGCCTCAGAAAAAAATCGCGCAAGCCTCCAATACAACCGAGCACGCGTGAGTGCGCCGGCTGCCCTACGACTGGCTCCCGTAGTCGACCGCGGCGCCGCCAGCCTGGGGAGTAGATTTGCCCACGTGGATGCGGTGATGGGACGGTGGGTGTGGATGGCGGGGCCGCATCTTACCAACCAACTGAGCCTGCAGTACGGGCGTGATCTCCAGTTCGATCAGGCGCAGTAGCCGCTGCCGCAGGAGCCGGCGTTTGGGCCAGGAGGGTATGCGCCCGAGGTCTCGATTGGCCCGCAGGGACTCAACTTCGGAACACCAGCAACGCTCGGACTCAAGGCTTTCCCCAACGAGCGAAGGCTGGAAGTCGGTGACATGTTGACCTGGGTCCACGGAGGTCATGTGGTGCGTTTGGGTGCGGAGTTCAGCGCTGTGCGTGACGAGACGGACTCGCTGAGCAACGCGGAGGGGACGTTTCGCTACGACAGCGGCGCTACCAACGGCCACGC
>DATDHL010000055.1:0-1597 GCA_036521575.1 Edaphobacter sp.
CCAACAAATATGCGACGAAGAAGCCGCACGACCAGATCACGGCCGATCCCCACAGTATGATCCGGCTGAGCTTGCTGACTTCACCGCAGGCCGTTGGGTCGTTGGCATCGCAGACTTCTCCCTGACGGAGACGTGGCGCGATGAGATACGTCACGAGGAAGCTCAGCGCAATCAAAGTCCCGGCGGTGCTGAATGTCCATATCTTGTGCCGTGACAAACTGACAAGCCACGGAGCAGCCGACAGTAGCGAGGCAACCGTGGTTCCCATCCCCAAGAGGACTAGCACCGAAGGCAGCGCACAGCAGATGAGAGTGCTGAAAGAACTAAAGAGCGAGAAGTAGTTGAGCAGCTCGCCCCGCCTCGCACGTTGTATCGGGGCTTGTGAGTTGGCCATCTTTGTCATTTGACCTCCGTCACAGACTGGTAGCGCAGAGTATCCGAAACCTTCCCTTTGCCAGACTGGGGGAGAACTCCATCAACTACAACCGTTTTGCCTAGTAGCCCTGAGATGTCCGTCCCCGTTACCAGAGGCATCAGTGCATACCGATCCTTTGTCCCAGTGACCTCCAAAAATGGAGCTTGCGCCGATCCCGACAACTGTCCGCGCACTATTACGTTTGCGTCTTTGTGGGTGAAGCCGTTTTTCTCGACAGCTTCATTGAACTGACGCATGGCCGCGCTATTTCCCGGCGTGAGCTTGATGGAGACGAGGCCGGTATTAAGATCCACGTCTACAGTGTTTACCCCTTGAATGCCCTTCATTGAGACGTGGATGGCGTGAGCGCACGGAGCGCAGTCCATACCGAAGACAGTAAGGTTGATTTGCTCGTATTCAGCGCGAGCCGCGAGAGAAGCGAGGGCGAGGAAGCCTACAGAAAGAATCTTTTTCATCGTCAGTCCTTTCAGTGGGAGCTGGTATGTGAGGAGTATTTGAGGTAGCTGAGATTGATTGCGAAGCGGACACGTTCGCGGCCATATACCGATTCGGAGACATCGCGGAAGAGCGGCCCTTGGACCCCGCCTTCGATAGCGATGTTCTTGTAGATCGCAAGCACGGACGGCCCTAACCAAACGGTCGTAGAGCTGCTATCAGGCAGGATGACGCCGCCTGTACGAACCGCGCCCGTATGTTCCCCGGTGAGTTCGGCAAAGCCGCGATAATCCCACTTGTCGTACCCTCGGCGAAGACGGGATGGACGATAGCCATAGACCGCGCTCCACGAGAGTGTGTCTGGTCGTCTGTCGTTCGATGCTTCCGCAAAGCGCGTATAGCCGCCCCCAACCCAAACGTACTGGCTACGAGAAGCCAAGCCCGTAACGAGGCTGCCAGTAACACCGGGTGCCCGGTGCAGGCTGCCAAGAACTCCCGATTCTTGCTGAGGGCCGGGAACCACCAAACCGAGTGATGCAGTCGATTCGATCCGCTTTCCTACGCTCGTAACGGAATGCTGGAAACGCCACGACGCTCCGACTGACCATTCGCTTCCGCTCATAATCCGGCTTTCGGGTAGGTTGCCGCTTCCGAAGGCGGCAGGGAGGAAGGCGGTTACTGTGATGTGTGGGGTGATGCCATAGCCGAACCCGGAACCCGTAGAGA
>DATDHL010000056.1:0-1891 GCA_036521575.1 Edaphobacter sp.
GAGCCAGAAGCGCATGGCTTTGAGGACTTCTGCGAGGACGGCGGGGTTGTCGAAGTTGAGGTCGGGCTGGTGGTGGAAGAAGCGGTGCCAGTAGAAGGCCTGCGCGGTGTCGTCCCAGGTCCAGTTGGATTTTTCGGTGTCAGAGAAGATGATGGGTGCTTCTTTGTAGATCTGGTCGGTCGGGGACCAGACGTAGAAGTCGCGTTCGGGCGAGCCGGGAGGAGCGTGACGAGCCGCCTGGAACCAAGGATGCTGGTCGGAGGTGTGGTTGATGACGAGCTCGATTAGGACCTGCATGTTGCGCTGGTGGGCGGCGGCGAGGAAGAGCTTGAAGTCTTCGATAGTTCCGTAGCTGGGGTTGACGGCGGTGTAGTTGGCGATGTCGTAGCCGTCGTCGCGGAGGGGCGAGGGGAAGAAGGGAAGGAGCCAGAGGCAGGTGACGCCGAGGTCTTGCAGATAGTCGAGGCGGGAGATGAGGCCGGGGAAGTCGCCGATGCCGTCCGCGTTGGAGTCCTGAAAGGTGCGGACGTGGAGTTCGTAGATGACTGCGTCTTTGTACCAGAGTGGATCAGTGGCGCTGCCGGGTTTCTTCAAAGGTGCCTCTGCTTTCGAGTCTAGTCGTGTCAGTTAGATGGCGGTGAGGCTGGAGCCGTTACAAAGTTGTCCGTGAAAAGGCCATATGTAGTTGGGTGCCGGAGACTGCGGTTATCCGGCGGGTTCGTTGAGTGCATCCAAGCGATAGACACATGCTTCGCTAGAGAGATGCGAGGCGTGGTCGGTTCGGTTGCTATGGAGAGGATAAGTGGCGGAACGAAAGAGCAAGGGCCGGCTCCATGGTTCGAGGATTGAGGACTATTGCCTGATTGGCGATTGTGAGACGGCGGCTCTGGTGTCGCGCGAGGGCTCGATTGATTGGCTTTGCTGGCCGAGGTTTTCGTCGAGGGCTTGCTTCGCGGCGCTGCTGGGGACGAAGGAACAGGGGTTCTGGAAGATTGCTCCGAAGGCGAAGGTGAAGAGTGTGGAGCGTCGGTACGAGGAGCACTCGCTGGTTGTGGAGACGGTGTTTGAGACGGCACGGGGAGAGGTAAGGGTTACGGACTTTATGCCGCCGCGGGGGAAGCACTCCGATGTAGTGCGAGTGGTGCGTGGTTTGCGGGGCAAGGTGGCGATGCGGATGGAGTTGGCGATTCGGTTTGATTATGGACGGACGATTCCTTGGGTGACGAGTAGAGGGGATGATTGGCAGGCGGTGGCGGGGCCGGACAGGGTGGTGCTGCGGACGAAGGCTCCGTTGCGCGGTGAGGGGATGACGACGGTGAGCGAGTTCACGGTGGGGGCTCGTGAAGTGATGACGTTTGTGATGACGTATGGGTCGTCTTTGGAGAAGGCGCCGAAGAGAATCGATGCCACGAAGGCGCTGGCGGATACGCGGCGGTTCTGGAGGGGATGGACTCGACGGAATGCGTATCGCGGGCCTTATGCCGATGCAGTAGAGCGGTCGCTGATTACGCTGAAGGCGCTGACGTACAGGCCTTCAGGGGGGATTGTTGCGGCGGTGACGACTTCGCTGCCGGAGAGGATTGGTGGGGCGCGCAACTGGGATTATCGATACTGCTGGCTAAGGGATACGGCGTTTACGCTGCTGGTGTTGATGCAGGCGGGTTATGTGGACGAGGCTGTGGCGTGGAGGCAGTGGCTGTTGAGGGCTGTGGCGGGAACTCCGGATCAAATTCAGATGATCTATGGGCTTGAAGGGGAGAGGCGGATTCCGGAGTGGGTGGCGGATTGGCTGCCGGGATATGAGGGATCGTCGCCGGTGCGAGTTGGGAATGGAGCGGCGGGGCAGTTTCAGTTGGATGTGTTCGGTGAGGTGGCGGCGGCGTTGTTGCGG
>DATDHL010000057.1:0-2905 GCA_036521575.1 Edaphobacter sp.
GCCGAATCCTGGTTGCCGCAGATAAGCCATCGGGCGGTAGGGTCAAGCGTGAAGTGGCGGGGCGTCTTGCCTCCACACGGGATGCGCTGGACCTCCGTCAATTTCCCGTCCTTCAGGTGGATGGAGAAGACGACCAGCGAATCTTCGCCGCGGTTGCTGGCATAGAGAAAAAGCCCGTCGGGAGAGACGGCTACCTCTGCAGCGGTGTTCTTGTCGGCGGGAAAATCCGGCGCGATGGTCTTGATGTGGAAGTTGGCGTTGACCAGCAGGCCTTGCGGGTTCTCCTGCGAGCTGGTCGAGGTCCATAGCAAATGATCGATGGTGGAATCAAGCTCGTTGATGCTGTAGACCCAGCGTCCGTTGGGATGGAAGACAACGTGGCGCGGGCCGGAGCCGGCACGGACCTGGAACAGATGAGGATCGCTTGTGGTCAAATGGCCAGTTTCGTTGTCGATGATAAAGACCGAGATGGCATCGCTACCAAGATCGCAAACCAACAGAAAACGATCGTTCGGCGAAATGGTAGCGCAGTGCGGATGCGGAATATCCTGCCGCACAGTGTTGGGGCCGCGCGAGCCGAACTTCTGGTGGTCCTTGAAGTCGATGTGGTCAACCGGCTGGCTCAAAGTCCCGTCAGGCTGAACGCGATACGAGGCGACTGTGCTGCCAAAGTAGTTCGCAACAAACGCCGCATGACCTGTCGCATCAACCGAGATATAGGCGGGCCCTGCTCCACCTGACGAGACCTGCCCAAGCTGGTTCAGCGCCCCCGTCCCGGGATTCTGCTCGAAGGTGGTAACGGTCGCCGCAGGGTCGTTCACCGCATTCACCGCATAGAGAAATCGCTTCTGTCCATTGCGCGCAGGCGAGAGCGCCATAAAGGACGGCCTCGCAGTCGCAATCGCAAGAACCGGGGGAGTAAGCTGCCCGCTCACTGGATCGAAGCGCGACTGGTAGAGTCCCTTGCTCACGCCCTTGCTGGTATCGGTCCCAAAGTAGACGAAGACCGGCGGCGGGGGCGGTACTTTCTTCTTTCTAAGCGGGAACGAAGCAAAACTGTGCGCAGCAGTGGCAAAGGCCGGAAAGAGCACGAGAAATCTGCGGCGCGTAAACATTACGGCTGTACCTCGCGAAGCTACGCTGGTTCCCCTGGAAGGTGGATCTGCATTTCATCTTCGGGCCGCAAATCTTCGTTGATGACAGGAAGACTCGGGAGATTGTCCGTACGTCCGGCTTCCTTGACGACAGCGTCGGCATGCTCAAGCACCTCTTCGACGGTCATCGTGTACATTTCGCGACCGTTGTCATAACCCGACTGGATGGCGTGCTTGAGATAGCGCCCAGCAGTCTGTGCCGCAAGATAGTCCGTGATGACGTAGCCGGTTCGGCGTTTATGCTCAACCCACGCAACATTCGGCATGGCGATCCAAACAGGCTTTCCGCTTACAGCAAAGCGGATGTCAGTAGCATCGGCATGGCGTGTTGCGATGGCGACGACGGTTCCCTTCCATAAGCAATGGAGTTCTTCGCCGGTCCAGCGGTCGGTCACTTTGAAATCTTCATACATGGTTGTTTCTAGATTAGTTCAGCCCGGAGGGATGGGCAAGGCGAGGGTACGCGGGATGATCGAAATCGCGTCAGCCACCCTTCTGAATTTCCTTGAATAACCATAGTCTCGCCAGTGCCCAGTCGCGCTTTACCGATCGCGGGGCAACCCCCAAAACGCTTGCAGCCTGCTCGACAGAAAGCCCACCGAAGTAGCGAAGCTCCACCACCTTAGCCTGTCTCGGATTCAAAGCCTCAAGCCTCGTAAGCGCATCATCCAGCATCAGAACCTCGTCGGAACGCTCCTCAGAGACCGCGACGTTGTCATCCAACTCCACACGCACGAGGCCACCTCCGCGCATAGCCGCGCTGTGGGCCCGCGCATGATCGACGAGCACGCGGCGCATCACATTCGCAGCTACCCCGATAAAGTGCTGATGATTTTGCCAATCGACATCCTCCCGTGCAAGGCGCAGATATGCCTCATTGATAAGAGCGGTCGGCTGCAACGTATGGTCCTTCCGCTCTCGACGCATATACGCCGCCGCCAGCCGGTGCAACTCCTGATAGACCAGCGGAAATAGTTTATCCGCGGCAGTCGGATCCCCGCTCTTCATCGCCTTCAAAAGTACGGTGACCTGTCCATCTGGAATAGACATAGGCTTCACTCGCAGCTCATCACGACGTCAATCCGGACTAAAATCTGCCTGTTAAGCTCCGTATTGAACCCTCAGATACCCAACTCCGCCCGAATGGCATCAGCAATCGTATCCGCATGATGACGCATCAGCGGCTCCGACTCAGCTTCAATCATTACCCGAGCCAGTGCCTCAGTCCCCGAGTAGCGAATCACCACGCGCCCCGAGTCAGCCAGTTCCTGTTCAGCCGCAAGAATCGCTGCAACCACCGCAGGAATCGCATCAAGCGGCCTCTTCTCCCGCACCTTCACATTCACAATCACCTGCGGAAAGACCTTCAAATCCGCAACCAACTCCGAAAGCGTTTTGCCACTGCGATGCACGACATCGAGCAGCAGCAGCGCCGTCAGTAGCCCATCGCCCGTCGTCCCGCGGCCCGTAAAGATAATGTGGCCCGACTGCTCCCCGCCAAGCGCCGCCCCAGTCGAGATCATCTGCTCCAGCACATACTTATCGCCCACAGCAGCGCGAAGCATCTGAATTCCACTGCGCTTCAAAGCCGCCTCAAGCCCCATATTCGACATCGTTGTAGCAACAACCGTCGAGTTCGTCAGCAATCCCCGCGCCTGCAGGTCACGCGCCGCAAGCAGCAACACAGCATCTCCATTGACGACGCGGCCATGCTCATCGGCAAACAGCGCGCGGTCAGCATCGCCATCAAA
>DATDHL010000058.1:0-1598 GCA_036521575.1 Edaphobacter sp.
ACGCCAGTCCTCCGGGAACCTTCCCCGCCAGCGTTTCAGCCCTGTGCGCCTTCCCCACTCCAAGCGCCCAAGTCAAAATCCGCGACTTCACCGCCGACGAAGCCGACTTCCCCTCCACCGCCTGCCTGATCTTCTCGTACACCCGCGGCACAGCCACAAAAATCGTCGGCTTCACCGCCTTCATCGCCGCCGGCAGCAGATCGAACCGCGGACAATACGCCAGCCGCGTCCCGCAACACATCAACGCATAGTCCAGATGCCGCGCGGTAACATGCGAAAGTGGCAGAAACGAGATGCAACAATCATGGTCATTAAAACTAAACGGCCCAGTCGACACATTCACATTGCTAGCCAGATTCCCATGCGTCAGTACCACACCCTTCGGCTCGCCTGTCGTCCCTGATGTGTAGATGATCGTCGCCAGGTCCTCTGGCCGCGTCAGCTTCACCATCACATCGAACTCTGCATCCCGCTGCTGCTTGGCCCGAGCATCCGCCATCAAAGCCCCAAAACTCTCTGCCCCTTCAAACTCCCCGGCATCCATCACCACGACGTGTTCAAGCTCCGGCAGCTCACCCGCAGCCGCAACCTTCTCATACATCTCCCGCGACGACACCACCGCCGCCCGCGCGCCCGAGTCCTTCAGCATGTACCCAATCTGCTCTGGCGTCAGCGTCGGATACAGCGGAACATCCACGCCTCCAATCGCCATCGTCGCAAGGTCCGTCACCGGCCACTCCCACCGGTTCTCGCTCAAAATCGCCACCCGATCACCCTTACCCAGACCCCAGCCACGAAACACATCCGCTAGCGCTCGCACCCGCCCATACAACTCCACCGAGCTAATCGGCTTCCACTCCCCCGCCGCATCCTGCCAAAGCATCACCGGACGGTCGCCACGCCCCGTCGCCCGCACCAGCACATCATTCATCGTCTTCAGATCAAACATCCGCCGCCCTCGTAATTCCTATTCCCGACTCCCTATTCCCTGCAACAAAACATCCATCACCTGAGCAGCCGTCGCCTTCGCATCATAGACGCGCCCCGTAAAAACCGCAGAGCTCAACAGCTCGTCGATTGCCCCAAACATGCAGTGCGCGACCACCCCATCCGAAACATCCCGCCGAAAGATCCCCTCCTGCTGGCCCCGCCTTACCACCTCCCTTACCACCTGGATGTACTTCACCAGATGATGATGCGAGAACTCCGCAATGAACCGCGCGCTCTGCCGAACCTCCGTCTGCATCAGGATCGCCATGCTCCGGTTCACCGAGTGGCTTTCCAGGTGCACCTGCGCGATGTACTCCAGCTGCTCCCTCGGCCCCTTTAGCGTCTGAAACGCCTCTTCCACCTGCTTGTAGAACTTTGCAAACGTCGTATCGATCGCCGTCCGCAGCACGTCATCCTTGCTCTTGAAGTACAGGTACACCGTCCCGTCCGCCACCCCGGCCCGCTTGGCGATCTTGCTCACCGGCGAGTTGAAGTACCCATGCTCAGCAATAACCTCCACCGCCGCATCCAGAATCCGCTGATACTTCTCGCTCCCCGGCCCCGTCGCCGGCACCGCAGCCTGACCACCAACCTGAACAGCTGTCTGT
>DATDHL010000059.1:0-2865 GCA_036521575.1 Edaphobacter sp.
AGATCTGCGAAAACATCGGCACCTTCACAGTCGTCGAGTCAGAAGCCGGCCAGTTCATCGGCTGTGCAGCACTCCACGTCTACGGCCCACACCTCGCTGAGGTGCGCTCCATCGTCGTCCGCCCAGACATCGCAGGACACGGGGCAGGCAGCCAGCTCGTCCAAGCCCTCCTGCGTCAAGTCGAGCAGCGCGGCATCCAATGCGTCTGCCTCTTCACTCGCATTCCAGCATTCTTCGAACACTTCCGCTTCCGGATCACGCAACACCAGTCATTCCGCGATAAAGCCCTGAAAGACTGCCAGCACTGCGCAAGACGCAACGCCTGCGACGAAATCGCCATGGCCCTCGGAAAGCTGCCCCCACTTCATAACGTCGCTTCGCCCGAATCCATGCATCACCCGCAACAAGGAGGCCTCGTGCAGTTGCAACTTTGAATACCCATCCTGCGGACTGAATAGTAGACACTGCCAAAACACTGCTACTGTCAGTGACGTTCGATGAGAGAGATAAACGGTTTGCGTTCATCACTCATTAGCGAGTGCAAGGATCCACAAGCTTCTGCAGCACTGCAAAAACCTTGGAAAGGAAGAAAAAGATGGAATACAGCAAATTCAAAAATGATGCCTCGGTCTACCAATCCACCGCCCGCGCCGAAGACGGCATGCGGCCGCAGAGCCGATGGAACGCCCTCTGTGAAGGCGTACTCATCCCACTCGGCTCACTCTTCGCAGTCTTCCTGGCCATGCTGGGTCTCATGCTGATCGCCGACTAGGCACCTGCTCCGGCGCAGATCGCAGAACGGTGACTCCGGACAGGTCTACCCCGCCACCACAATCTCCGAAAAATCCTCCACCCCCGAAAAATCACCCAACACCTTCTCCAGCAACGCCTGACGTTTCGCCCGCACCGGAGGGTCGATTGGTCCGGTAAAGCTTATGTCATCAGGGTGTCATGAACGGGTCGCCACGATGTAATTGCGCGCCGACGCGACGTTCAATCGAAGCAGCAGTTAGGGATTAGATTTACAGTGGTAGCGAGAGGAATTTGTGAGCAAGTTTGAGTTCATCGGCGAGGCGGAGAAGATCGCGCGTGAGGCCGGGGCTTTGCTGCGCGGGTTTTATGAGAAGGGCGTCCGGGCGGAGTACAAGGGCGATGTCGATCTGGTGACTGAGGCGGACCGCGCCAGCGAAAATCTGATCGTTTCGCGGCTGAAGGCGGCGTTTCCTTCGCATGGGATCTATGGAGAAGAAGGGACGCGCGACGGCCTTGACGCCGAGTACCGGTGGTATGTCGACCCGCTGGATGGGACGACGAACTTTGCCCATGGGTTTCCATCGTTCTGCGTTTTGCTCGGGCTGGAGCACAGGGCGCCCGGACTCGCGGCGGATGCCGATGGCGAGATGGTGGCTGCGGTGACGTACGATCCGTTGCGAAACGAGATGTTTGAGGCGGAGAAGGGTAAAGGCTCGTGGCTGAATGGGCGGCGGATTCACGTCTCGAAGATAAAAACGCTGCAGGAGTCGCTGACGGCCACGGGGTTTCCCAGCCATAAGCGCCACATGAACCCGAATGTGTACTTTTATCAGCAAATCACGCTGCGATCCCACGGGGTGCGACGCGCAGGGAGCGCCGGGCTGGATTTGGCTTACGTCGCCTGCGGAAGATTAGATGGCTTCTGGGAGTTCAATCTGAATCCCTGGGACACCTCCGCAGGGGTACTTCTGGTCGAGGAGGCCGGTGGAACGGTAACTCACTTTGACGGCGGGAAATTCACGCTGGATAGTCGTGAAGTGCTGGCGACGAACGGACTGATTCTGGGGGAAATGTCGCATATCTTTACGGAGATGTTTGCAGGCAGGGGGCTGGAGCCGATTCCGACCCCGGCAGAGTTTGCGGCTCGACGGGCTGAGATGGAGAAGTAATGGATTCTCAGGAGTTTGAGGCGATGCCGTCTAAATCGACTTGGTGGCGGAGAAGTCCACTCTGGCAGAGGTTGCTCATTGTGCTACTTGTGGCAGTGTTGTCAGGATTGTTCTTTATTTGGCGGGGACGTGCTGGGGATTGCGAGCCAGGTTCTCACGACGGCCAGTGTGGACTGAGTACATTCATTGGTTTTGTTTATGGCATTTTCGCCTCGGGCATCATTCTGCTGGGCGGTTTTATTGCAACGCTTGTTCAGTGGCGGAAAGATCGAAGGATTGTTTAGCAAATACTCCTGTAAATAGGGCCAAAAGAGTCCTATTTTCGCGGGATTTTGATTTGCAGTGACGGTGAGATGTGCTGTTAGAATCGAGTTCAAAGCTAACAGCTGAGAGATATCAAGAGTTGTGATAAGGGAGAGTTAGAGAGATGGCTTATGTGATTGCGGAACCGTGCATCGGGACGAAGGATACGGCTTGCGTCGATGCGTGCCCGGTGGATTGTATCCACCCGAAGAAGGATGAGGCGGGACACGGTGAGGCCGAGCAGCTGTTTATCGATCCGGTGGAATGCATCGATTGTGGCGCGTGCGTGCCGGTTTGCCCGGTCTCGGCGATCTATGCCGGTGACGACCTGCCGGAGAAGTGGGCGGAGTTCCAGACGAAGAATGCTACCCACTTCGGGCGGTAGCTGTTCGCTGAAGGTTAAGTTCAAAAGAACGCGTGGCCAATGGGCTGCGCGTTTTGCTTTGTGGAGAGATTGGCGATGAAGAGCCTGGCCTCTGCCGAGGTGCTGTCGGAGACGAGAGAGCGGTTGCTGCGGCTGGGCGCGGATGACCGGGCCCTATGGGGGCGGATGACGGCGGCGCAGATGGTGCGGCATCTTGGGTGTGCGTACGAGGTGGCTCTGGGAGAGCGGACGGTGGAGCCGGTGAAGGGGATGCCG
>DATDHL010000060.1:0-3392 GCA_036521575.1 Edaphobacter sp.
GACCTCGCACTCCTCGAACTGGAAACGGCCGCCAACTTCCTCAACGAAAACTTCCGCGGCTGGAGCATCGAGCGCGTAAGGTCCGAAATCGCGCGCCTCGTCGAACGCGAGCGCAGCGAATACCAACAAGTCCTCAACGCCGTCCAGCAGCTCTGGCTCAAGACTCTGCCTGAAAGCACAGTCCCCATGCAGACCGTCTACGTCGAAGGAGTAGCCAATCTCATCGGCAATCAGATCGACGGTGATCGCCTCCGCGAGATGTTGGCAGCCCTCGAGGCCAAACAGCGGCTGATCGAGCTTCTGAACGCTTACATCGACGCCCATCAGGAGAGCGTTCGTGTCGTCTTTGATCTCGAAGAGCACGCCCCAGAGATGCAAGGCCTCGTCCTGATTGCCGCTCCAGCCTTGGCAGCAGGAGAAAGCCGCGGCACCGTCGGCGTCATCGGAACCAAACGAATCGACTATGAGAACACAATGAACGCCGTGAGCTACATCTCCCAGGTCTTCAATCGAATGTTGCATCCCTCGGGCTAACTCCCCACTCAGCGCAAAGTGCACTAGCTAGAAATATGAGTTGTGGGGACTCAAGCTTTCAACACTGAAAATAAATAACTTAGCAAATCCACCTCCCAAAAGCCCTCGCGCGAACGCCCGGGATAAGCAACAATAGAAGAGGTAATCAAATGAGGAGTAGAGCAAAGATGCACGATGAGATGACCGTACAGGTTGTACCCGAGGGTGAGGCCACAACCGTCCCCCCAGCCGAGACGGCTAACGAGACAAGTACAGCCCAGGCCGAGATGGAGCAGTTGAAGGGTGAACGCGATCAACTGATCGACCGCCTCGCGCGCCTGCAGGCCGAGTTCGATAACGCCCGCAAACGCGAAATCAAGGAACGCGCCGATTCGCGCGACTACACTATCTCCAATACAGTCGAGCCCTTCCTCGGAGTCATGGACAACTTCCAACTCGCCCTCAAGTCCGACGGCACCGTCGAACAGCTACGCAGCGGCGTCGAACTGATTCTCAAACAGATGGAAGACGCCTTGCGCGGCCTGCAGGTCGTTCCCGTGGAGTCGGTTGGTTCGCAGTTCGATCCCCGAGTCCACGAGGCATTGGGAAGCATCGAAACAAAGGAGTTTCCTGACCACCAGGTGATCGACGAGATCCGCCGGGGATACAAAATCCGCGACAAGCTCCTCCGCCCTGCCCTGGTAAAGATTGCCGTCAACCCGGCCCAGGTATCAGAGTAGAGGGAAACAGCGGTTGGATCAGGCTCAAATGTTTGGAAGCAGCAGTAGAAAGAGACTCTAAGAGACATGGCGACGGCGAACGTGACGAAATTGGATTTCTACGAAGTATTGAGTGTTTCGCGGGACGCGAGCGATCAGGAACTCAAAACCGCTTATCGCAAGCTGGCGATGCAGTACCACCCCGACCGAAACCCCGGCGATGCAGCGGCTGAAGAGAAGTTCAAGGAGTGCAGCGAAGCCTACCAGGTTCTTAGCGACTCCGAAAAGCGCGCCGCCTATGACCGCTACGGCCACGCAGCCTTCAATGGCGCGGGCGGAGGAAATCCCTTCACCGGCGGATTCGGCGGAGCGCAGGACCTCGGAGACATCTTCGGCGATCTCTTCGGCGAGATGTTCAACATGGGCGGCAGCAGCAGCCGCACGGCCTCCCGCGTCCAGCGCGGCCGCGATCTCCGCTATGACCTGACCCTCGAATTCGAGGAGGCTGTCTTCGGCATCGAGAAGGAGATCACCATCCGCCGTATGGAGACCTGCAACGACTGCAAGGGCTCCGGCGCAGCTAAAGGCAAAGCCGCAGCGACCTGCACTCAGTGCGGCGGACGCGGTCAGCAGCGCTTCCAGCAGGGCTTCTTTTCCGTGGCGCGCACCTGCACCGTCTGCGGCGGCACCGGCACCCTCATCGTCGATCCATGCACAACGTGTCGCGGCGAAACCCGCGTCCAGACCGAGCACAAGATACTCGTCAAGGTCCCCGCCGGCGTCGAGCAGGACACACGCATTCGCTACCAGAGCGAAGGCGAGGCAGGAAAGTTCAGCGGCCCCGCTGGTGATCTCTACGTCGTACTGAACGTAAAGGCCCACAAGTTCTTCGAGCGCGACGGCGATGATCTGCACTGCATTATGCCGATCTCATTCCCGCAGGCGGCCCTTGGCACCGAACTGGAGATCCAGACCCTTGAGGGACCCGCAACCATCAAGATCCCCGAGGGAACCCAAAGCGGCCGCGAGTTCAAGCTCCGAGGCAAGGGCGTTCCCCACCTGAACTCACACGGCAAGGGCGACCTGATCGTCCAGATTCGCGTACAGACCCCGACCAAGCTCAGCCGAGCCCAGAAGGATCTGCTGCGTCAGCTCAGTGACACGATGATCGTTGAGAACACCCCAACCTCTCCGGGCCTCTTCGAGAAGGTAAAAGAGATCTTCAGTTAGCCCAGAAAATTACGGATGAAAAGTGGTCGGTCGGCTTTGGCCGGCCGCTTTTTTTGCCGTTTTTTTTGTTGTGGTGGAGGTGCGTTTTTCCTGGGGGTTTTGCGAAAAGCGGTGTGTCGAGATGGTGGTTTTGTGGTCAGTTGTTGGTGAATTGTGTGGCAAACGTGGTAATCGGACGAACGTTTTTGAGAGGCGAGGAAATCGGCACTTTTTCAAACTATTTTGCGGAGGAATGAAGAAGGTGCTGAAAAAGTCTGTATTTGGCAGGGAGAGATTCCCTCAGGGGCTAAAGCCCTATTCAAATTGAGCCACTTATGGCGCGGCTGAAGCCGCGCACCTTCAAAACGGCGACTTTTTCAGCAGCCTCTGAAGGCCCTCTAGTGATGGCTCGAGACGATGGCTATGGCGGCAATCGCTGCCGTTTCGGCTCGCAGGATGCGTGGACCCAGCGTGACCGGCCGCCACTGATGCTTTGTAAACAGCGCCATCTCCTCCGGAGTCCAGCCTCCCTCCGGGCCGATGGCAAGAGCCAGATCGCCCTCCGGGGCGGACGTCAGCGCGGCAGCAAGGCTGGTCGCCTGCTCGGTCTCTGACAGCAGAATACGAGTGCCGCTTCCCTCCCCATCCAGAGCCTCCTTCAACCCAACAGGATCGGCAATCTCCGGGACCGTAGTCCGGCGCGACTGCTTCGAAGCCTCCAGAGCAATCCGCCGCCAGCGCTCCACCCGTTTTCCCGCAGCCTGCGCCAGATGCTTCTCGGTACGGCGAGCCAGCACCGGGGTAATCCGTCCCACCCCTAGCTCCGTGGCCTTCTCAATGGCCCACTCCATATGATCGAACTTGAACACCGCCAGCAGAAGATGCAGCGGCAGAGCAGCGTCCGACTCAAGCTCTTCGTGCAGCGTAAAGACGACCCGTTCCTCCCCGGCG
>DATDHL010000061.1:0-5296 GCA_036521575.1 Edaphobacter sp.
GCTGCGGCAGGAGATTCGGCAGTGGGTGGCCAAAGAGATTGGTGCGCTGGCCAGGCCGGATGATGTGCGGTTTACGGATGCTCTGCCGAAGACTCGGAGTGGGAAGATCATGCGGCGGCTGCTGCGGGAGTTGGCTACTACCGGTGAGGTGAAGGGGGATACGACTACGCTGGAGGATTTCGGGGTGATTGCGAAGTTGCGGGGGGATGAGGAGTAAGCAGGGATGTGCCTTCGAATCAGGTGCTTGGGGTACACCGCTCTGTGAGTTCAGGGCGGTGTTATGCGTCTAGGCACCAAATGATGGGCATGGAGCGGTCATGAAAAACAGGTCGGTGCCCACGGATATCGTGCTTCCGCATGTTGTCTATCAGAACGTTGCTGAAGCGATTGCGTGGTTGACGGAGGCGTTTGGGTTTTCAGAACACTACCGCTATGGAGATCCTAAGGAGCCGAACGGCGCGCAGATGCATCTGGGTGAGGTGTGGATCATGCTCGAAAGTGCGCGGGCTGGGCGGGGCAGTCCGAAGCAACTTGGTTATGGAACTCAGAGTTTGACCGTATTCGTCGACGATGTTGAAGGGCATTTCCAGAAGGCGAAATCTGCTGGGGCCAAGGTTGTCGAAGATCTCCACGTAACGGAGTACGGTGAATATCAATATGGAGTCGAAGACCTTGACGGCCATCATTGGCTCTTTTCACAGCACGCTCGCGACGTGAGTCCGGATGAGTGGGGAGCGAAGATAGCTGGTCGGTGAGTGGCTTGCTTCGACGGGCGAGGTGAATCGAGGCTGAGAATCCGACTTGGGAGGATTTGGCAGCGCATCTGTAAGGATGGGGTGGGCGACTGCAACTGCAACGGCAAAAGCAGATCCCTACGGGATGACAAACAAGAAAAGCAACCGCAAAAGCAGCTGCGAGCAGAGAGTGTCGCGAGGCTAGCGGAGGTTGGTGGTGGGTTTACTGGGAAGGGTGAAGTGGAAGGTGGTGCCCTGGCCGGGGGTGCTGGTGGCCCAGATGCGGCCTCCGTGGTGCGTGATGATGCTGCGACAGATGGCCAGACCCAGGCCGGTACCGCCGAGTGAGCGGGAGTCGGAGGCGTCGCCCTGACGGAAGCGGTCGAAGATGTGCTCCAGCTTGTCTTCGGGGATGCCTCGGCCCTGATCGCGGACCTCGATGATGGCTTCGTGGTCGTCGAGGTTACGGGCGGTGAGGTGGATCTCGCCGCCGGGAGCGGAGAACTTGATTGCGTTGGAGATGAGGTTGTCCAGGGTCTGAAGGATGCGGTCGGGGTCGGCCCATACGCTGACGCCGTTTGCGGCAAAGAAGATACGGGTGTTGGGCTTGGGGGTGCGAGCCTGCTGGAGTCCGGCAGCACGGCGGAGGAGATCTTCGGCGGCGCACATAGTGGAGTGGAGCTCGCTCTTGCCGCTGCTGATGCGCTCGAGGTCGAGAATGTCGTTGACGAGGCGGACGAGGCGGTCGGTGTTGTTGATGGCGATTTCAAGCATCTGCTGGGACTTGTCGGGGCGGGTGGAGAGTGCGCCGCCTGCGAGCAGACCGAGGGATCCGCGGATGGAGGTCAGCGGGGTGCGGAGCTCGTGGGAGACGGTGGAGATGAACTCGTCCTTCATGCGGTCGAGGGCGCTGCGCTCGGTAGTGTCGGTGAAGGCTACGACGACGCCTACGGCTGTGGCAGAGCCTGAGTCGCCGGAGGTGGAGTCGATTTGGGGGCGGGCGACGTACTCGACGGGGAAGCTGGTGCCATCTTTGCGCCAGAAGACCTCGTCGGAGACACGGATGGTGTCGAGGTTGGTGAGGCTCTTGCGGACGGGGGAGTCGCTGTAGGGGTAGTAGGTGCCGTCAACGCGGGTGTGATGGATGAGCTCGTGAAGGTTGCGATCGAGCAACTCCTCTTTTTTATAGCCGAGCATCTGGGCGGCGGCGGCGTTGGCGACGGTGACATTGCCATCGAGGTCGATGGCGAAGATGCCGTCGCCGACGGATTCCAGGATGGAGTCGGACTGGCGGGTGAGGGTGCGGAGACGACCCTCGGCGCGGACCTGTTCGCTGATGTCGACACCGAAGCCGAGGACGTAGGAGGGAAGGCCGGGGACGGCGATGAGCTTGTTGCGATAGGCGATGACGCGGACCTCGCCGTCGGTGTGGGAGAGGTGGAGGAGGCCCTGGGCTTCGCCGGTCTCTGCGATCTTCGTGAGGTATCGCTGTAGGGAGGGGCGACGCTCTTCGGGGATGAACTCGGTGAGGGAGTGGTTGAGCATCGAGTCCACGGTGCGGCCGATGGTCTCGGCGCCGTGAGCGTTGATGGAGAGCAGCTTGCCCTTGAGGTCGTGCGTGCAGACCATGCCGAGGGAGCCTTCGACTAGTTGGCGGTAGCGGGCTTCGCTCTCGCGGAGGGTGGCCTCGGCGATGCGCTGGGTGGTGACGTCGATGCCGGTGGCGATGATGAAGCCGACGTGGCCCTGCGTGTCGCGGAGTGCGGTGGCTGACCAGGCGATGCGGCGGAGGGTGCCGTCGCGGTTGAGCCACTGGTTTTCGAACGAAGCGGGGAAGGCACCGGCGCGGAGGCGCCCGAAGGTCTCGATGGATTCTGGGATTTCGTTGCGGGGGATGAGCTTGTCCCAGGTGTAACGGCCGACGAGCGTGGCGAAGTCGTAGCCAGAGGCGATCTCGCACGCGCGATTGAAGCGGACGATGCGGCCAGCGGTATCGAAGACGGCGACGAGGGCGCCGATGGTGTCGAGGACGGCGGAGACGAAATTGCGTTCGACAGTGAGAGCAGATTCGACGCGCTGGCGGGAGCGGGCGGCGCGGTCCATCTGGCGAATACGGCCGTTGAGTTCGAGCCGGGTGATGACTTGTCGGCTGAGGATCCCGAGTGCGTCGGATTGCGGTATGGTGAGCCGTCGGGGGACGCGATCGAGTACAAAGAGTGCGCCGATGCTGGCTCCATCGGGGGTGGTGAGGGGGGCTCCGGCGTAGAAACGGTGCGGTTGGCCTTCGAGGTAGATGCCATCCGGGGCGAAGCCGGGGTCGCGACGGGCGTCTTCGATCTCATAGACTGTGTCGCCCAGGATGGTGGTCTCGCAGGGGAGCGTGGATAATGCAACATCGGTGATGTCACAGCCGAGGCGTGCTTTGAGCCAGATGCGGTCGGGGCCGATGAGGGAGATTGCTGCGATAGGAGCATCGCAGAGTTGGGCAGCCAGCCGGACGATGTCGTCGAGGACGGGATCGGGGGCGGTGTTAAGCACTTCGTACCGGGTGAGAGTTTCGGTGCGGAGGGCTTCGTCTTTGACTAACAGAGCATTCATCTAGCTTCTTGATCGTAGGAGAGTGGTAAGTGGTTTCGCACTGCTACTTTTGGTGTAGCGGAGGGGCTAAGGCTTTGGAAGGACACAGCATTCGGCCGCCGCGGGAGGCTCGGTTGAGCTCGCATCCATGGCTACTTTCCAGGTGTTGTCGGGCATTTTCTTCCAGACGGTCATGTAGCGGCCGGAGATGACGACGGGATTCCCATTTTGGTCCTTGGAGTGGCCTTCGTAGTGTCCCCAGGTGAAGCCCATGTCGTTGGAGGGGCCCATTTGTGCACCTTGCGGGGTCCAGGTGAGCTGGTAGGTTTTGGGGTCCCAGTCGGCTTGGGCGGCGATGTTGGCGCGACCGAGTACGGCTGGGCGGCCGTTGTTGAGGGCAACGGCGTCGTCGGCGAACCAGCTGCCGAAGGCTTTGCCGCCTCCGGTGGCGACGGCCTGGGCGAATCGGCCTTCCAGCTCCATCAAGAGGAGGACGCCGGGCGAGAGCGTGGGCTGGGTGAGCGGACTTGAGACCGTCGAGGGCTTGGTCAGAGGGTCGAACGAAGAAGCGGGGGTGTTGGTACTGGGCTGGGGGCTGGTCTGGGCGGCCAGCGGAAGGGCGGCAGCGATGCAGAGGGTCGCTGCGGCGAGGCGCAGTTGGTTGAGCTTAGACATGGGAACCTCAGGCTAGATGCGTGTAACAAGAGCAGCAATTCAATTTACAGATTCCATGAAGTTGCGGCTCTGTTTGTTAGATGGCCGCTGCCGGTCTGGAATGCGGCACTTATTAGTGTTCCGCAGCTACAGAATAGCTGGTTGTGTGTAGGTATCCATGCCCTGTTTGGGCAGATTTTTGGTGACTTTCGTAATGTGTAGGGCACCGATGGAGGATATGAGCGGCGGATGCTGGTATGCTGCGCGGAATGGTGAATGTGCGTTCTGAACGGGTGTTGTTATTGGTGGCTGCGGGATTGTTGGCTGCTGGGATTGGGCTGGGGCTCGTAAGTGGGGATGCGGGACACGGTGTTGCGGTGGCGCTCCGATGGCTGGGCGTGGCGACGTTAATGGTGTTTGCGTGGCGGCGGCGGTCGGTGACGCCTTGGATCTTTGTGGCGATGGTGGCGGGTGCGGAGCTTGGGTTCGATGCCCCGGCGGTCGGAGTGGGGCTGCGGGTGTTTAGCGATATTTTTCTGCGACTGATTAAGACGATTGTGGCTCCGCTGATTCTGGCGACGCTGATTACCGGGATTGCGGGGCATGGCGATCTGAAGGGCGTCGGGCGGATGGGTGTGAAGAGCATCCTCTACTTTGAGGTTGTGACGACGCTGGCCCTGGTGGTGGGGTTGGTGGCGATCAACATCAGTAAGGCGGGGGTTGGGTTGCATGTGCCGGCGGCGGCGTCTCTGGGAGAGGTGATTGCTGCGCCCCCGCCTACGCACTGGCAGGATTTTCTGCTGCATGTGTTTCCGGAGAATATTGCGAAGTCGGTGGCTGAGGGGCAGATTTTGCAGGTCGCGGTGTTTGCGGTCTTCTTTGGGATTGCGCTGGCTACGTTGAGTGAGGAAAAGCGTGCGCCGGTACTACGGCTTTGCGAGAGCTTGAGCGAGGTGATGTTCAAGTTTACGAATGTGGTGATGTACTTTGCGCCGATCGGGGTGGGCGCGGCGATGGCTTATACGGTCGGGCATATGGGGCTGGGTGTGCTGGTGAACCTGGGCAAGTTGCTGCTGACGATCTATGGTGCTCTGGTGGCGTTTGGGCTGTTTGTGCTGCTGCCGATTGCTTTGCTGTTCAAAGTGCCCGTGCGGCGGTTTCTGGCGGCGGTGGCTGAGCCGGCTACGATCGCTTTTGCTACGTCGACGAGCGAGGCGGCGCTGCCAAGGGCGATGGAGTCGATGGAGGCGCTGGGGGTTCCGCGGCGGATTGTGTCGTTTGTGATTCCGGCGGGGTACAGCTTCAATCTCGATGGGTCGACACTGTATCTG